>JAKDIK010000139.1 GCA_030450535.1 Propionibacteriaceae bacterium | reverse complement strand
CACGCCGATCACGCCGATCACGGCGGACACGGGGATCACGGCGGACACGGGGATCACGTCGCCCGATTCCGCCGGCTGTTTTGGATCATGCTCGTGCTGGCGATTCCGGTGGTCGGCTTCAACGAGATGTTCGCCCAGCTCGTGGGATACCCGTTGCCCGAGGCGGCTTGGGTGTGGTGGGTGTCGCCGATCCTCGGCACGGTCGTCTACCTCTGGGGCGGTCGGCCGTTCCTGGCAGGCGCGATCAGTGAGATCCGTGACCGCAAGCCGGGCATGATGCTCCTGATTGGGCTGGCCATCTCGGTGGCGTTCGTCTCCTCGTGGGGTACGACACTGCAGCTGCTGGATCGCCAGCTCAACTTCTGGTGGGAGCTGGCGCTCCTGGTCGTCATCATGCTGCTGGGGCACTGGATCGAGATGCGTTCGCTGGCCCAGACCACCTCCGCCTTGGATTCCTTGGCCGCACTGCTGCCGGATGAGGCCGAAAAGATGGACGGCGATGAGGTGGTGAAGGTCGCTCCGGCCGATCTGCAGATCGGCGACATCGTCATCGTTCGCCCCGGCGCCGCCGTCCCCGCCGACGGTCGGATCGTCGAAGGCAGCGCCAGCATGGACGAGTCCATGGTGACCGGCGAGTCCAGACCGGTCCGTCGCGGACAGGGGGACACCGTGGTGGCCGGCACCATCGCGACCGACTCCGGTGTGCGCGTCGAGGTCACCGCCACCGGCGATGACACCGCGCTGGCTGGCATCCAGAAACTCGTCTCGCAAGCGCAGGCGTCCTCGTCGCGGGCCCAGCGGATCGCCGACCGGGCCGCTGGGTGGCTGTTCTGGTTTGCGCTCGGCTCCGCCGCTCTCACCGCGCTGGTCTGGACGCTGGTCGGCCGGCCTGACAGCGCCGTCGTCCGCTCCATCACCGTGCTGGTCATCGCCTGCCCCCATGCCTTGGGCCTGGCCATTCCGCTCGTCGTCTCGATCGCCACGGAGCGGGCCGCTCGCGCTGGTGTTCTGATCAAGGATCGACTGGCGCTGGAGTCCATGCGCACGGTCGACGCTGTGCTGTTCGACAAGACCGGCACCTTGACCAAGGGCGAGCCCGCCGTCACCGCCGTCGAGCCCCTCGACGGACGCGACGAGGACGAGGTCCTCGCCCTCGCCGCTGCGGCAGAGGCGGACAGCGAGCACCCGTTGGCCCGAGCCATCGTCGGCGCCGCTTCGGAGCGCGGGCTGGATGTGCCCGGCAGCCAGGACTTCTCCTCCTCGCCGGCCGTGGGAGTGCGCGCCAGCGTCGAGGGCACCGTCATCGAGGTGGGAGGCCCCCATCTGCTGGACGAGAACGACCTGACCGAGGCGTCCATCACCCGACAGTGGCGTGACGAGGGCGCGATCATCCTGCACGTGCTGGCCGACGGACAGGTGATCGGTGCGCTGCGGTTGGCCGACGAGATCCGACCCGAATCCCGGGCAACGGTCGATGCGCTCCACGCAGCCGGCGCACAGGTGGTCATGATCACCGGCGACGCCCAAGCCGTCGCCGACACCGTCGGCCATGAGCTGGGCATCGACCGGATCTTCGCCGGCGTCCGCCCGGAGGACAAGGCGGCCAAGGTCGCTGCCTTGCAGGACGAGGGCCGCCGCGTCGCCATGGTCGGGGATGGCGTCAACGATGCCCCCGCCCTGGCCCAGGCGGACATCGGGATCGCGATCGGCGCGGGCACCGATGTCGCCATCGGGTCCGCCGGCGTCGTCCTCGCCAGTTCCGACCCGCGATCGGTGCTGTCGGTCATCGAACTATCGCGGGCATCCCACCGCAAGATGAAGCAAAACCTGTGGTGGGCGGCCGGCTACAACCTGCTCTCGGTGCCGCTGGCTGCGGGCGTCCTGGCTCCGGTGGGCTTCGTCCTGCCGATGAGCATCGGCGCGATTCTCATGTCCGCCTCCACGGTCGTGGTGGCCCTGAACGCCCAGCTCCTGCGTCGGCTCGACCTGCGTCCCGAGCAGAGCGTGGACGCCGTCGTGCGCTCGGGGTCCTGAGTCCGGGCTCGCCTCGGGGGGCGCGCTGGCCTAGACTGGCAGGCGTCCGCACGGCATTGATGGGGCCATCACCCCGGAGCTGCCGGAAGAACGGCGTCTCACCGGGCGCTCACTAGAACCGGCGGCGGACGAGCGAGAGCGGGGCCCTTGTCGGCCCAAGAAGGGTGGTACCGCGGGCCCGCCGGACGATTCCGGCACGCTCGTCCCTTCGTCCCACCCGACCGGACGCGGCAGGCGTCCGGGAACGACGAAGGAAGCTCCATGAGCAACGCCCCCGGCTATCGCGCCGTCGCACCGCAGGTCGATCTGCCCGCGATGGAGCGCGAGATCATCGCGCTGTGGGATGCGAACCACACGTTCGCCCAATCGCTGGCCCAGACCGCCGACGGGCCGACGTGGACGTTCTATGAGGGCCCGCCCACCGCGAACGGCATGCCCGGAACGCATCACATCGAGGCCCGCGCGTTCAAGGACGTCTTCCCGCGGTTCAAGACGATGCAGGGCTTCCGCGTCGACCGGAAGGCCGGCTGGGACTGCCACGGACTGCCCGTCGAGCTCGCCGTCGAGAAGGAACTCGGCTTCAACGGCAAGCCCGACATCGAGGCGTACGGCATCGCGCCGTTCAACGAGCGCTGCCGCGCATCCGTGACGCGGCACGTCGACCAGTGGACCGAGCTCACCCGCCGCATGGGCTACTGGGTGAACCTCGACGAGGCGTACTGGACGATGAACACCTCCTACGTCGAGAGCGTGTGGTGGTCGCTCAAGCGGATCCACGACCACGGCCTGCTCGTCGAGGATCACCGCGTTGCCCCGTACTGCCCGCGCTGCGGCACGACCCTGTCCGACCACGAGCTGGCCCAGGGTTACGAGGACACCACGGACACCACGGTGTTCGTGCGGTTCCCGCTCACGTCGGGTCCGTACGCCGGGACTGCCGACCTCGCGATCTGGACGACCACCCCGTGGACGCTCGTGTCGAACACGACCGTCGCCGCGGGCCCCGACATCGTCTACACCCTCGCGGTCAACGACGCCGGGGCGACGCCGGTCGTCGTCGCCGAGGACTCGGTGACCTCCGCGCTGGGTGAGGGCTGGCGTCCGACCGACACCTTCACCGGCGCCGACATGCTGGACTGGAGCTACCGGCGTCCGCTCGACCTCATGGCCCAGCCGGGCCGCGCGTGGTTCGTCGTGAACGAGGACTACGTGACCACCGGCGAGGGCACGGGCCTGGTGCACCAGAGCTACCCCTTCGGCGAGGACGACTTCGCCTCCAGCCGCCGCAACGGCATCGAGTACGTGAACCCCATCGGGCCCGACGGCACGTTCGGCCCCGACAACGGGTTCGTGTCGGGGTTGTTCTTCAAGACCGCGGACGCCGTCATCATCGACCACCTGCGTGCGACCGGGCTGCTGCTGCGGACCCTCGACCACGAGCACCCCTACCCGCACTGCTGGCGCTGCCACACGCCGCTGCTGTACTACGCCCAGCCGAGCTGGTACATCCGCACCACGCAGATCAAGGACGCGCTGCTGCGCGAGAACGAGTCGACGAACTGGTTCCCCGAGCACATCAAGCACGGCCGCTACGGCGACTGGTTGAACAACAACATCGACTGGGCGCTGTCGCGCAAGCGCTACTGGGGCACGCCGCTGCCCATCTGGCGCTGCACCGACGACCACCAGGTGTGCGTCGGTTCGCTGGCCGAGCTGGGCGAGCTGGCCGGTGAGGATCTGTCGGCGCTCGACCCGCACCGCCCGTTCGTCGACGATGTCTCGTTCGCGTGCGCTACGTGCGGCAAGCCGAGCCACCGTGTTCCCGAGGTCATCGACGCCTGGTACGACTCGGGCTCGATGCCGTTCGCGCAGTGGGGCTACCCCTGGGCCGAGGGGTCGGTCGAGAAGCTGGAGCACGCCTACCCGGCCGATTTCATCTCCGAGGCCATCGACCAGACCCGCGGCTGGTTCTACTCGCTCATGGCCGTCGGCACGCTCACGTTCGATGCCAGTAGCTACCGCAACGTGCTCTGCCTCGGCCTGTTGCTCGCCGAGGACGGCCGCAAGATGAGCAAGCACCTGGGCAACATCCTGGAGCCGATCCCGCTCATGGACACCCACGGTGCGGACGCCGTGCGCTGGTTCATGGTCGCGGGCGGCTCGCCGTGGTCGTCGCGCCGGGTGGGGCACACGAGCATCACCGAGACGGTCCGCAAGGTGTTGCTGACCTACTGGAACGCGGTCAGCTTCCAGTCCCTGTACGCCCGGACCAACGGCTGGACGCCCGCGCCCCCGCCCGCGCCCACGACGCTGGGCGTCCTGGACCGCTGGCTCGTCAGCGTCCGCAACGACCTCGTCGGGCAGGTCACCGACGCGCTGGAGAATTTCGACACCCAGCGCGCCGGTGCCCTGCTCGCCGACTTCGTCGACGACCTGTCGAACTGGTACATCCGCCGGAGCCGGCGGCGTTTCTGGGACGGCGATCCGGCCGCCCTGTGGACGCTGCACCAGACCCTCGATGTCGTCAGCCGGCTCATGGCGCCGATGGCGCCGTTCGTCACCGAGCGCGTCTGGCAGGACCTGTTCGTCGCCGCGGTGCCGGACGCCCCCGCCTCGGTCCACCTGGCCGGTTGGCCGGTGGCGGACGGCAGCGCCGTCGACGCCGACCTCAACGCCGCCATGCGCACCGCGCGCCGGCTCGTGGAGCTCGGCCGCTCGGCGCGGTCGGAGGCCCGCGTCAAGACGCGCCAGCCGCTGCGGCGCGTGCTGGTGCCCTCGGCGTCCTTCGCCCGGCTGGGCACCGAGCTGCTGGACGAGATCGCGGCCGAGCTCAACGTGGTGACGGTGGAGTCGTTCCGCTCGGCGGGCGACCTGGTCGACTACTCGGCCAAGGGCAACTTCCGCGCGCTGGGCAGGCGTTTCGGGAAGGACACCCCGCGCGTGGCGGCCGCGATCGCCGCGGCCGATGCCGCGGCGCTGGCGTCCGAACTCGCCGCGACCGGCGAGGCGCGGGTGGACGTCGACGGGGGCACGGTGGTGTCCGCGGACGAGGTGCTCATCAGCGAGCGGCCCCGCGAGGGCTGGTCGGTGGTCAACGAGCAGGGCGAAACGGTGGCGCTCGATCTGGAGCTGACTCCCGAGCTCATCGCGCAGGGCCACGTGCGGGAGGTCGTGCGGCTGGTGCAGGAGGCGCGCAAGGCGTCCGGGCTGGAGGTGTCCGACCGCATCGAGCTCACGTGGAAGGCCGACGGCGACCTCGCCGAGGCGCTACGGTCGAGTGCGGAGGACGTCGCGCGCGAGGTGCTCGCGACGACGATGACCGAGGGGGAGCCCTCCGGGAGCGTGGTCGCCGACGACGACCTGGGATTGCGGTTCTCGGTCGCCAAGGCCTGAGAGGAGCCGGTCATGGCTGGAGAAGTGGAACGGCTGTTCCCCGGCCGGGTGTTCATCAGCACCGTGCTGGACGCCCTCGACACCAAGACCCGCATGACCGGCGAGGTCGCCCGCATCTTCCTGCAGCGGGCGGCCATGGCCGGCATCATCATCGGGCTCTTCTACGTGACGAATTTCTCCATCGTTGCGGCGTTCGCGGGCATCACGGTGGAGGGCACCTCGCTGGTGAACATCGGACGCCTCGTCGGCGGCCTGGCGTTCGGATGGGCGCTGGTGTTCATCTACTACACCAAGTCCGAGCTGCTGACGTCGAACATGATGGTGGTGACCGTCGGCGTCTACCACAAACGGACGACCGTGCTCCGCTCGCTGCGGATCATGGGGCTGTGCCTGTTCGGCAATTTCCTCGGTGGGCTCGTCATCGCCTTGCTGCTGCGGTTCAGCACGCTGGTCGCCGGCGCGGTGGGGGACCAGATGGCGGCCTCGGCGGCGCACAAGCTCGAATTCATCACCAGTGGCGCAGTTGGGTGGGGCGACCTGTTCGTCCGCGCCATCTTCTGCAACTTCATGATCAACATCGCCATGACGCTGATCTGGAACGGCTTCATCAAGGACGACCTCACCCGCTCGCTGGCGATGATCATGGCGGTGTTCATCTTCGCCTTCCTGGGCTTCGAACACTCGGTGGCGAACACCGTGCTCTTCACGATCGTCGGCCTCACCCAGGGCATCGACGTCGGGTTGGCGCTGGCGAACGTGGGCATCGCGCTGGTGGGCAACTACATCGGCGGCGGCCTGCTGATCGGCCTGTACTACGCGTGGGCCAACGATCACCGCCGCTACCTCCGCGAGCACCCCGAGTACGCCGAGGAGCCCCCGGTCGCCCAGTGAGTGTGACTCACCGGGGTCACCCGGCCCGCAAGGCCTCGCGACCCCAGCGGGAGGAGAGCATGCCGCTCGCGTCGTGACCGACGCCCGGCACCGTGACGATCGGTTGGCTGAGATCCATGCGCGGCCCGAACACGACCTCGAGGTGGCGGTGGTAGTTGAGCGCCCGCTCCTCGCGGTTCGCGCCCTGGGCACGCGCCGCACAACTGCGATCGAGGCTCGCCGAACCCGGGTCGTCGTCGGCCGTGCCGATGAGGTAGGTGATCCGCCGGGTGGGGTAGCGGGCCAGGATCGCGTCCGCGCCCCCGTGGTCGACCGCGTACGGGGGGAGGTTGCCCAGCCCGTAGCGGAAGTCGTTGTACGCCGGGCAGGACGCCAGCGCGGGGGCGTCCCAGCCCGCCCGCTCGGCGTCGAAGTACAGGTAGCTGGACGGGTTGACGACGACGTAGTGCTCGACCTCCGTCGGCGACACCGCCGCGTAGCGGTTCACGAACTGTCCGCCCCCGGAGAATCCGACCAGGGTGAGCCGTCGGTCGCCCAACCGGGAGACGAGGTCGTCCATCGCGGCGTACGACGAGATGCCGAAGGAGGACGCCTCGCCCGCTGGCCAGCCGGTGGCGCTCCAGAGGTGTCCGCCCGGTACGGCGTCCGACGCGGAGGCGAAGTGGGGTGCGACGACGACGGTGTCCGCGGGCTCGCCGCCGAGGGCGTCCACCGCCACCTTCCGTAGCGCGCAGGGGTCGCGCTCCAGTCCGTGGACGGCGATGATCACGTGCCGGATGCGCGCCCCCAGCGAGTCCAGCGCCCGGCTGGCGCAGTAGGAGAAC
>JAKDIK010000138.1 GCA_030450535.1 Propionibacteriaceae bacterium | reverse complement strand
GAGTCGGCCTCCATGGCGTCCAGCACCTCGCGCGTCTGGTAGGCGGTGGCCTCCAGGACCGCGCGGGCGATGTGGCCACGGTTGACGTAGCGCGTCAGGCCCACGATCGCGCCGCGGGCATCCGATCGCCAGTACGGCGCGAACAGGCCCGAGAACGCCGGCACGAAGTAGGCGCCGCCGTTGTCGTCGACCGTCCCGGCGAGTTCCTCGATCTCGGGGGCGGAGCTGAACATCTTGAGGTTGTCGCGCAGCCACTGCACCAGCGAGCCGGTCACGGCGATGGACCCCTCGAGGGCGTAGATCGGCTTGTTGTCACCGATCTTGTAGCACACCGTCGTGAGCAGGCCGTTCTTGCTCGGCACCTTCTCCTCACCGGTGTTCATCAACATGAAGTTGCCGGTGCCGTAGGTGTTCTTCGCCATGCCGACCTCGAAGCACGCCTGGCCGAAGGTGGCCGCCTGCTGGTCGCCGAGGTCGCCCGCGATCGGGACGCCGCCGAGCAGCCCCTTCGGCCGCCCCTTGCCGTACACCTCCGACGACGACTTGATCTGCGGCAACATCGACATCGGGATGCCCATGTCCCCTGCGATCGAAGCGTCCCAGTCGAGGGTGTCGAGATCCATCAGCAGCGTGCGCGAGGCGTTGGTCACGTCGGTGATGTGGACGCCGCCCTCGGTGCCTCCGGTGAGGTTCCAGATGACCCAGGTGTCCATGTTGCCCATCACCAGGTCACCGGCCTCGGCCTTCTCGCGGGCGCCCTCGACGTTGTCGAGGATCCACTTCACCTTCGGGCCGGAGAAGTACGTGGCCAGCGGCAGGCCGACCTTCGCCTTGTACTTGTCGTCGTCGCCCCCGCCGAGCTCCTTGCAGATCTTGTCGGTGCGGGTGTCCTGCCAAACGATCGCGTTGTAAACCGGCTCGCCGGTGCTCTTGTCCCACACCATCGCAGTCTCGCGCTGGTTGGTCACGCCGACCGCGACCAGGTCGGACGCGTTGATGCTCGCCTTGGCCAGCGCCTCGGCGACGACCTCGCGGATGTTGTCCCAGATCTCCTTGGGGTTGTGCTCGACCCATCCGGCGCGCGGGAAGATCTGCTCGTGCTCCTTCTGGCCGGTCGCCACGATCGTGCCGGCGTGGTCGAAGACGATCGCCCGCGAGCTCGTGGTGCCCTGGTCGATTGCGAGAACGTACTTGTCAGCCATGGTGTTCCTTCCACCTCATCGTGTTGGCAATTGGTCCGTACAGGTTCTGGTGATGCTAGCCGTGCCCCGGTTCCGGGTGCCCGCGCGGGCCGGACGCCGTGGGCGTCCGAACCGCGCGGGTGCGCTCAGAGTCCGGCGGGCAGCAGCACACCGGCGAGGACGCCGGCGAGCACGCCGCCGATGATCGGTCCGACGACCGGGATCCAGGCGTAACCCCAGTCGGAGGCCCCCTTGTTCGGGATCGGGAGAACGGCGTGCGCGATGCGCGGGCCGAGGTCACGGGCCGGGTTGATGGCGTATCCGGTGGGGCCACCGAGGGAGGCGCCGATGCCGACGACGAGCAGGGCGACGCCGAGCGCGCCCAGCCAACCCAGGTTCACCACCGGCGTGCTGCCGAAGAAGCGACCCGGACCGGCCGCCAGCACGCAGAACACCAGCACGAAGGTCGCGATGGCCTCCGTGACGACGTTCCACACGGGATTGCGGATCTCCGGGCCCGTCGCGAAGACGCCGAGCTTGGCGCCCGCGGGGGCGTCGTCGTCGAACTGCTTCTTGTAGGCCAGCCAGCACAACACGGCACCGATGAAGGCGCCGAGCATTTGCGCACCGAGGTAGGTGAGCGTCGAGAGGGCGTCAACCGGGATACCCGGCACGTACTCCGTTGCGCCCGAGGCCAGGACGCCCAGGGTGACGGCCGGGTTGATGTGGCCGCCCGAGGAGTAGGACACGAGGACGCCGGCGAAGACCGCCAACCCCCAGCCCCAGTTGACGTGGAGGAACCCCGTACCGAAGCCCTTGTTCTTGGGCAGGACGTTGTTGGCCACCACCCCGCCACCGAGCAGGAGCAGCATCGCCGTCCCGACGGTCTCGGAGAGGAAGATGGTTCCGAGAGTCACGTGCACTCTCTTTCCGGCACCAGCGGCGGTGCCTGGTTCGTGCCCCCCGGCGAACCGGGGAGCGTTGGTGGGTTGATGGGGGTAGCACCGGACGCCGGCGGCGTCCGGTGGGCTCACAGATCCGAGGGCACCATGTCCTCGGCCTCGATGCGCCGCGCGGAGGCCGCGGCGTCGGTGGGCTCGGCCTGGGCCGCGACCTCGGCCTCGGCGCGGGAGCGGTAGTTGGCCTTCTCGGCCTCGGTGCGGGCCTCGTCCCAGCCCAACAGCGGGGCGGCGATCTCGGCGACCTCGTCGACGGCGGAGGCGCCGCGGTCGGGACTGGTCGAGTTGAGCCGGATGCGCTGGATGAGGATGTCCTCCAGGTGCAGGGCCCCCTCGTAGCGGCACGCGAACGCGACGTCGGCGCGAAGGTACCACTCGGACGCGCCCAGCGGCTGCCCCAGCGACGGGTCGGTGTCCACCAGCGCCAGCAGCGCGGGCAGTTCGGAGCCGTAGCGGTCGAGCAGGTCGGCGACCATGTCGGACGTCCACCCGTACTGGCTCGCCAGGGGGTCCGCCCGCCGGGCGTAGGCGCTGTAGCCGTCGGCGCCCAGCAGCGGGACGTCCTTGGTGATGGACGGCAGCTGCTTGGCCCGCGCCTGGCCCAGGGCGACGTCGACCGCGTCCGCCGCCATGACCCGGTAGGTGGTGTACTTGCCGCCGGCGATCACCGTGAGCCCCGGTGCCGCCTCCAACGTGGTGTGCTCGCGGGAGACCTTGGCGCTCTTGGCCTCATCGGAACCCACGGGCTGCAGCAGCGGCCGGAGCCCGGCGTAGGTGCCGATGATGTCGTCGCGGGTCAGGTTCGCGCTGAGCACGGCGTTCGCGTGATCGAGCACGTAGTCGATGTCGGCCGAGGTGGGCACCGGGTGCTTGAGCTGCTCGTGCCAGGCGGTGTCGGTGGTGCCGATCACCCAGTAGTGGCGCCACGGAATGATGAACAGCACCGACTTCTCGGTACGCAGGAACATGCCGGAGCGGGCGTTGATGCGCTCGCGCGGCACGACGATGTGGATGCCCTTGCTGGCCAGCACCTTGAGGCCCTTGTCGGTCTTGGCGTACGCCTGCGTCGCCTCGGTCCACACGCCGGTCGCGTTGATGACCGCGCGAGCCTTGATCTCGAACTCGCGGCCGTCCATCAGGTCCTTCACGCGCGCTCCGGTGACGCGACCCGAGGCGTCCTGCAGCAGCCCGACGACCTCGGTGCGGGAGGCGGCCAGCGCCCCGTAGCGGACGGCGCTGCGCACCAGGTTGATGACCATGCGGGAGTCGTCGACGCGGGCGTCGTAGAACTCGATGGCACCGATGAGGGCGTCGTCGCGGACGTCCGCGAAGTGCTCCTTCGCGCCCGCCTTGGTCAGGTGCTTTTGGATCGGCACCGTCTTGCGGCCCCCGGCACCCGCGACGGCGAGCACGTCGTACAGGCCGACGCCCACCGCGGAGTAGGCGCGCTCGATCACGCGCTGCTTGAGCGGCCACAGGAACGGCTGGGCCTTGACCAGGTGGGGGGCGAGCGTGGTGAGCAGGCGACCGCGCTCGGCGAGCGCCTCGGCCACGAGCGCGAAGTCGAGGTTGTACAGGTAGCGCAGGCCCCCGTGGATCAGGCGACTCGAACGGCTGGACGTGCCGGACGCCCAGTCCTGCGCCTCGACGATGCCGACGCGCAGGCCGCGGGTGGCGGCGTCCAGGGCCGAGCCCGCGCCGGTCACCCCACCACCGATCACGAGGACGTCCAGGGTCTCGGATTCCATGGCCTGCAGGTCGTGGGCGCGCTGCTCGGGGTTCAGGGCGGGGATGGACATGGCGGTGATCGCTCCTTCGCGGGTTTGGCTGTCGTCGGTGCCCATCTTGGTCACGTTGCACGGATGTGTCACGCTAATGCACGGATGTGCAGCGATCGGAGGGCGGCATGCACGGGCGTCACGACCAGATGTACCTCGTGGCCACGCAGTACTACGAGCGGGGCGAGACCATGGACGCCATCGCGCGCGAGCTCGGCGTCTCGCGCTCCACGGTGTCGCGGCTGTTGTCGGACGCCCGCGCCACGGGTCTGGTGCGCATCAGCATCGCGGACGCGGAGGGAGCCCAGTCGCCGCTGGCCCGCGAGCTCGCCGAGGCCTTCGGCGTCCGCGTGCACCTCGTGCCCGTCCGGGCCACCTCGCCGGTCATCGCACGCCTCGACCAGGTCGCCCAGCGCGGCGCAGGTCTGCTCGCCGACCTGGTCGCCGACAACCAGCTGATCGGGGTGGCCTGGGGCGTGACCATGGCCGCCCTCACCCACCACCTGCCGCACCGGCGGCTGGCGGGCAGCATGATCGTCCAGATGAACGGTGGGGCCAACCACACGTCGACGGGGCTGCCGTACGTGCGCGAGATCCTGCAGTCCATCGGCGACGCGTTCGACTGCGAGGCGACGCTGTTCCCCGTCCCCGCCTTCTTCGACTACCCCGAGACCAAGCACGCGATGTGGCGCGAGCGCTCCGTCCGGCACGTGCTCGACCTGCTGGCGGGGCTGGATGTGGCGGTGTTCGGCGTCGGCTCGCTCACCGGCACCATCCCCTCGCACGTCTACGCCGCCGGCTACCTGGCCGACGAGGAGCGGCAGGCGCTCGTGCGCCAGGGTGTGGTGGGTGACATCTGTACCGTGCTGCTGCGCGAGGACGGCTCGTTCGCCGACCTCGAGGCGAACCAGCGGGCCACCGGCCTGACGCCCTGGGAGCTGCAGAACGTCCCCCGGCGCGTGTGCGTCGTCGCCGATCCGCAGCGTGCCCCCGCGGTGGTGGGCGCGTTGCGCGCGGGGGTGGCGACCGATCTGGTCATCGACGAGCTCACCGCCCGGGCGACGCTGCGCCGGTTGTGACCCGAGGGCAACAGCCGTCCACCGCTGGGGCGGGCGCACGTCGTCCGATATGGTTGAAGGATGAACAATTCAGGCGAGCAAGGCACCGGCGGGGTCTACTCCCAAAAGGGCAAGGAGTTCGACCGCGACTCCCGCTACATCACGACGCGCGTGGTGCGCTCCCCCGGGAAGGGCGACTACCCCGTCGAGGCCGGGCGCTACCGGCTCGTCGCGGCGCGGGCGTGCCCGTGGGCGAACCGGACGCTGATCGTCCGCCGCCTGCTGGGGCTCGAGGACGCCCTGTCCGTCGGCCTGCCCGGGCCCACCCACGACGCCGACTCGTGGACCTTCGACCTCGATCCGGGCGGCGTCGATCCCGTCCTCGGCATCCATCACCTGAAGGACGCCTACCTCGCGCGGTTTCCGGACTACGACCGCGGTATCACCGTGCCCGCGCTGGTCGAGGTCGCCACGGGTCAGGTCGTCACCAACGACTTCGCCCAGATGACCCTCGATTTCGACACCGAGTGGTCCGGCCTGCACCGTCCCAGCGCCCCTGACCTGTACCCGGAGGCGCTGCGGCCCGAGATGGACGACGTGATGCGGCGCATCTACACCGAGGTCAACAACGGCGTGTACCGCTGCGGCTTCGCGGGCTCCCAGGAGGCCTATGATGCGGCATACGACCGCCTCTTCGCGGCGCTCGACTGGCTGGAGGATCGCCTCGCCGACCGCCGCTACCTGATGGGCGATTCCCTCACCGAGGCGGACGTGCGGCTGTTCACGACGCTGGTGCGCTTCGACGCCGTCTACCACGGCCACTTCAAGTGCAACCGCAACAAGCTCTCCGAGATGCCCGTGCTGTGGGCGTATGCGCGCGACCTGTTCCAGACGCCCGGCTTCGGCGACACGATCGACTTCGAGCAGATCAAGGCGCACTACTACGTGGTGCACACCGACCTCAATCCCCTGCAGATCGTTCCGAAGGGTCCGGACCTCTCCGGCTGGCTCACCGCCCACGGACGCGAGGCGCTGGGCGGGCGTCCGTTCGGCGACGGGACGCCCCCGGACCCGGTGCGCGAGGCTGAGCGGCCGCCGCACCGGCTGGGGTAGGCGCCCCTGCCGGGGCGGACCGGCGGCGGAGGCGCTCAGCCGCGCTGCAGTTCCACGTCGGTGCCGGTGACGGCGAGTTGCAGCCCGTCGGGGGTCGCGGTGACCGACGCGAGGCTGAGCCCGTAGGGCAGAGCGAGGGGGACGGGCTGCCACACGGTGTCGACGAGCGCTGAGATGACCTGATCGGGCAGGCGGACGCCGGCGACGTCCACCTGCGGGGACTCCAGCGTGATCGCCTGGGTGGCCGCGTCCACGACCGGCACGGCGGTGATCGTCCCGGTGACCGTCTGGCCCAGCACCTCCAGCGACCCCTCGGCACGGATCCGGTCCCCCTGGCCGTAGGCGATCGGTGTCCCGGCCAGCCGGCTGACGTCGGCGTAGTCGAGCCGCGCGGAGCCCTGCAGTCCGGCTGCGCGCACGGCGTCGTCGGCGACGCTGACGTCGACCAGGCGCGCGTCGAGGTCACGGGCGGTCACCTCGCCGGCGGCGAGGGTGACGGGCGCCGTCTCGGCCGTGAGGTCGACGGCGGGGAATTGCAGGCGCAGCGCGTGCCACGCCACGGGGAAGCCCTCGACGGCGATGTCGGCGCCGGTGAGTGGAACGGTTGCGGTGACCCGGGTCAGCGCCTCGGCCTCGACGCGCTCACGGATCTGGGCGTCGAGCACGAAGACGGCCCCGACGCCCAGCAGGCCGATCAGGAGCAGGATCCCAGCGATCCAGCCGAGGACCTTCACGAGCCGATCCCCAGCAGATCCTCGATGCCGACGGTCAGGCCGGGCAGGTCACCGACGGCGCGGACGGCCGCCAGCACGCCCGGCATGTAGGACGCCCGCGTGTAGCTGTTGTGGATGATCGTGAGGCCCTCGCCCTCGTTACCGAAGATCACCTGCTGGTTGGCGAACAGCCCGCGCAGGCGGACGCCGTGCACGTGGATGCCGTCGATGTCGGCGCCCCGAGCGCCCTCATCCTGCGTGGTGGCGTCGGGCACGGGGCCCAGCCCGGCCCCCGCGCGGGCGGCGGCAATCCTGCGGGCGGTGGCGGCGGCCGTGCCGGAGGG
>JAKDIK010000137.1 GCA_030450535.1 Propionibacteriaceae bacterium | reverse complement strand
TGTCGAGGCTGGTGGACAGGATGTTGTACTTCTTGGCCAGCTGCTCGGCGCGGGCCTCCACGGCCTCGACCACCACGATGTCCGACGGCTCGGTCCCGGCCTCACGGAGTCCCGCGATGAGGGCCTCGCCGATGCGTCCGCCACCGACCACTGCGATTCTCGTCATGCCCTTTACAGTGCCACACGCGTGCGCGGCCGCCCGGGGCGAAGGGCCCCCGGCTGCCCCGCGGCATGGTTGGTCTCAGGCGGCTGCAGGCTGGTTGGCCTTGGCCAGCTCGACGAGGGTCGCGAACGTCGCCTCGTCGTTGACGGCCAGGTCAGCCAGGATCTTGCGGTCGACCTCAACGCCGGCGGCCTTGAGGCCCGAGATGAATCGGTTGTACGTCATGCCGTTGGCGCGGGCCGCGGCGTTGATCCGCTGGATCCAGAGCGAGCGAAAGTCGCCCTTCTTGTCCTTGCGGTGGGCGTAGCTGTAGGTGTAGCTGTGGAGCAGCTGCTCCTTTGCCTTGCGGTACAGACGCGAGCGCTGGCCGCGGTAGCCGGACGCCTGGTCCAGCACCTCACGGCGCTTCTTCTTCGCGTTCACGGAGCGCTTGACGCGAGCCATGGTGGTTCTCCTTGCGGGTGTGGTGGGATCAGGGAAGGGTCACTTGCCGAGCAGCCGGCGGGCGGTCTTGGTGTCGGCCTTGCTCAACTCGACGTCCTTGCTGAGGCGGCGGGTACGCTTCGTCGGCTTGTGCTCGTTGAGGTGCCGCTTGCCGGCACGCTGACGCATGAGCTTGCCGCTCCCGGTCACCCGGATGCGCTTCTTGGCACCGGAGTGCGTCTTCATCTTCGGCATGTCGCCGCTCCTTCTTCTTTCGTGACGACCTCGGGCGCGAGGTCGCAGGCGTGGGTGGTGCTGCGGTCGGGGGACCGCGGGTTCCTGGTTACACGTCGGCGTCCGGGTCGAGGTTGTCGGCCGGCCCGCGCTTGCGGCGGGGCTGGCTGGACGCCTGCGCTGCGGCCCGCTGCTCGGCGGCCTCCCGGGCCTCGGCGTCGGCGTCCGCCTGGCGCTGCTCGGCGCGGAGTTGCTTGGCAACCTTCTCCTCGGCGCGGGCCTCGGCCTTGCGGCGCGTCGGCGCGAGCACCATGAGCATGTTGCGGCCGTCCTGGCGCGGCTGGCTCTCGACGCTGCCGTCCTCGGCGACGTCGTCGGCGAGACGCTTGAGCAGGTTGAAGCCGAGTTCGGGACGGCTCTGCTCGCGGCCACGGAACATGATGGTGATCTTGACCTTGTCGCCGCCACGGAGGAAGCGGACCACGTGGCCCTTCTTCGTCTCGTAGTCGTGGTCGTCGATCTTCGGCCGGAGCTTCATTTCCTTGATGACGGTGTTCGCCTGGTTGCGACGGCTCTCGCGCGCCTTCTGGGCGCTCTCGTACTTGAACTTGCCATAGTCCATGAGCTTCGCGACCGGCGGACGGGCCTGCGCCGCCACCTCGACCAGGTCGAGATCGGCTTCGCGGGCCAGGCGCAGGGCGTCGTCGATGCGGACGATGCCGACCTGTTCGCCGTTGGGGCCAACCAGTCGTACCTCGTTCACATGGATGCGATCGTTGATGCGCGGTTCGGTGCTGATGGGTTTTCCTCCCTGTCGTATGGCGTTGCGATCACACGAAAAAGGGCCTCCGCAGCATGCGGAAGCCCAAGCTGTGCGGCACTCGCCCCGATCTCTCGGGGGCACCGGTGACCCGTGCCGGCCGGGCCGGCGGGGTGGGAGCTTGGCGACTCCACTTGCTGCGGACGCACCCTGAGCGGGTGGTCGAACCCGTCAAGCATACCGGACGGGCAGCTCTCCCCCAAGTTCGCCATGGTTCGCGGGGAGTGCGCACCACGGGCCCCCGCCGGCACGCACCTCGGGCCCGCGCGGACACGCACCTCGGGACCCGCGCGGGCACGCACCTCGGGGCCCCCGCCGACACTCAAGTTCCTGACAGCAGCGCAGGGGCCGGATGCCCGTCGGCCGTCAGAAAGCTGCGTGTCGCGCAAGCCCCCACTCACGCGCCGACTCCTGACACCAGCGCACGGGCCGGATGCCAGTCGGCCGTCAGAAGGCTGCGTGTCGCGCACGCCCCCACTCACGCGCCGACACCCGAGCGCGCCGACACCCGAGCACCGCGCAGAACGGCTGGCTCACGATGCGGCGCCCTGCGGGGGCGCCCCGGATCACGCCCTACGCTGATCCCCACAACGTCGTGACCCCGGGGAGGAGACGCATGACCCAGGACGCCACGCTCGAGGCCCGCGAGGTGTCGAAGGTCTTCTTCTCCGGATCCGACCCGGTGTGGGCCCTCGACGGGGTCTCGCTCACGCTGGAGCCCGGGTCCTTCACCTGCATCGTGGGGCCGTCCGGCTGTGGCAAGTCGACCCTGCTCCGCATCATGGGCGGTCTGGAGCCGCTGACGTCCGGCGAGGCGGTCCGCGCGGCGCCGGACAGGGCTGACGGCAGCTCTCACCGGGACAGCACCCCCGCGCCGCGCACCAGGCCGGCAGGCACCCAGCGCATCGGTGAGGCGTTCGTGTTCCAGGAGCACGGCGTCTTCCCCTGGCTGACCGTGCTCCACAACGTCGCGTTCGGCCTGCGGATGAGCGGTGTCGCCGCCGCGGAACGCACCGCCATCGCCCGCGACTGGATCGCCCGCGTCGGCCTGGGCGCCTTCGAGGGCCACTACCCCCACCAACTCTCCGGGGGTATGCGGCAGCGCGTCGCCATCGCGCGGGCATTCGCGACGGGTTCGCCGGTGCTCCTCATGGACGAGCCGCTCGGCGCCCTGGACGCCCAGACCCGCCAGCTCATGCAGGAGGAATTGCTCACCCTGTGGGAATCCGAGCGCAAGACCGTCCTCATGGTGACCCACGACATCGAAGAGGCGATCCTGCTCGGCGACCGGATCATCGTCATGTCCACGCGCCCCGGCCGCATCACCTCCGACATCGAGGTTCCGTTCGCCCGCCCCCGCACGATGGGCGTCGAGCGCGACCCCGCCTTCGTGGAGCTTCGCCACCGCATCTGGGGACTGCTGAAGGACGACGTCCGCGCCACCGAGGAGGGTGCATGACCGATCCGATCACACCCACGGGGACGTCCGCCCACGACCCGGATCCCAAAACGACACCGTCCACGAGGGCGTCCACAGCGACACCGCCCACGAGGACCCCGTCCGCGTCGGTGGCCCCCGACCGCGCGGCCCGCACGGAGAGCGCAGCCCGGGCCGAGCGCGCCCACGAGCGCCGCCTGCGGACGCGCGACGTCACCCTCGCCATTGCCACCCCCCTCGCCCTGCTGGCGCTGTGGGAGGTGGCGGCCCGCCTCGGCTGGATCGACATCCGCGTGTTCTCCTCCCCCACCGCCGTCGCGGCGCAGGCCTCGACCATGGCGTCCGACGGGTCGCTGGCCACCCACACCCTCGCCACCCTCGGCCGCCTCACCCTCGGCGGCCTCATCGGTGCCCTGCTCGGCGTGGCGGTCGGGCTGCTCATGGGCACCTCGCGCGCGCTCAACGCCGCCCTGGGCCCGACGTTCTCGGCGCTCTACGCGCTGCCGAAGGTCGCGATCCTGCCGATCCTGCTGTTCATCTTCGGGCTCACCGAGACCCCGCGCATCCTGTCCGTGGTCATCAGCGTGTTCTTCATCATGCAGATCAACACGGTCGCCGGCGTCCACGCGATCGATGCCAAGCTGCTGGAGGCCGCCCGGGCCTACGGCGCCCGCGGGCTGGACCGTTTCCGTTTCGTCATCCTGCCCGGCGCGCTGCCCTACATCTTCGCCGGCTTCCGGGTCGCCGTCGGCACCGGCGTCATCGTCATCACCGCCGTCGAGATGCTCGCATCCAATACCGGCCTCGGCTACCTCATCTGGAACTCCTGGACCCTCTTCATGCCCGCCCGCATGTACGTCGGCCTCGTCATGGTCTCGCTGCTCGGCGCGGGACTGACGGCCCTGTTCGCCCTGCTCGAGCGCCGCGCGATCCCGTGGCGGCGCGGACGCCGGGCCTCCTGACAAGTATCTGTGCGATCCCACCCACCACTCACCCGAAGCAAGGAGCACCCGTGAAGCGCATCGCCGTCCTCATCGCCGCCGTGGCCCTGACCCTCGCCGGCTGTTCCGGCACGGCCGGCCAGAACGCAGCGCCCGGCCAGAACGCAGCCCCCGGCCAGAGCGCCGCCCCCGGCCAGACCGCCGGCGGCACGACCACGGTGCGCGTCGCGCACGTGCCGTCGACGCTGTTCTCCCCGCTCTACATCGCCGACGCCAAGGGCTACTTCACCGACAACGGCCTCGACGTGCAGCTGGAGGCGGTGCAGTCCGGTCAGGACGCCGTTCCGCTGCTCGCCTCGGGCCGGTTGGATGCCCTCGTTGCGGGCTTCTCGGCGGGCATGTTCAACGCCCGCAACGAGGGCCTGGAGTTCCAGATCGTCGGATCGATGGGCCGCCAGACCGGCGAACTCGACAACTCCCCCACCTCGATGATCGCCGCCCAGCCGCAGTACGCCGACGGCTCCCTGACCCGCGTCGCCGACCTGCGTGGCAAGCGCATCGCCGCCGCCGGCGGCCCGGGCGCGACCGGCGGCTTCCTCGTCGCCTCGATCCTCGCCCAGGCCGACCTCACCCTCACCGACGTCGAGATCATCAACATCTCCACTCCCGACATGCCCAACGCACTCTCCACCGGCGCCGTGGACGCCGCCCTGATCTCGGCGCCCCTGTCGGAGCGGGTCGTGAACGACGGCGCCGGCACAGTCATCGGAGTGCCGGACGCGGGCGTGAGCTCCACCGGCGTCATGTACAGCCCCGACTTCGCCGCCACGCCGGCTGCCCAGCAGTTCTTCGACGCCCTCGTGCGCGGGGCCGCCGATCTCCAGGGGGAGGGCGCCACCGACGAGGAGAACCTGCAGATCCTCGCCCAGGCCACGTCGCAGGACATCGAGGTGCTCCGCGCCGCACCCAAGTACACCTTCGACGCCAAGCTGGCGCCCTACCCGGACACCATCGACCAGATGGAGGAGATCTGGATGGCCGGCGGTCAGATCAACTACGCCACCCCGCTCGGCGCGGCCGCGTTCGTCAACGACGCGTTCACCGCCGCCGCGCCCTGACCCGACCCCTCGCGGCGCGTGCGCGTCACGGTGCGTGCACGCGTCGGACGTCCGTGTGCGTGAAATCATCCCCGGTGAACAGCAGCGGCTCCCCGCGCGTCGCGGCCAGCGCGTAGCTGAAGCAATCCCCGAAATTGAGCTTCGCGGGATGCCCGGTGCCGCGCCCGAAGTCCCGGTGCGCGGCGCGCGCGGCGTCCGCCTGCTCGGGCGACACGGCCTCGATCGTCACGGAGAATTCCCGCAGCAGCTCGTCGAGCCCGCGACTCAGCACCGCGTCGCGACGACTGTCCACCACGATGCCGATTTCGACGTACGTGGCCGCCGACATGCGCCGTTGAGGGGCCGCCGCGAGGGCATCGAGATGGGCCTGCCGATCCTCCTCGCCCAGCAGAATCGCGAGCAGCGCGGACGAATCGATGATCACGTCGGAAGCCCCTGTTCGTCGTACAGGTCCTCCATGGTGTGCCGCATCGCATGGCGATCGGCGTCGGTCAGCCGGGCGTCGAACTCAGCAAGGATCTCGCCCACCCGATCACGCCCCGTCTGGTGCGCCTGCTGCGCGGCGAACCCGGTCACGGCCCGCTCGATGACCTGCACCTGCGTCAGTCCCGTGGCAGCCGCCGTCCGGCGAACGAGCGCGCAGACCTCTTCGCTCTTGATGTTGATGGCCATGCCACCATGGTACCTAATTCAGATACCTCGGTACCTCACGCCGCCGGAGGGGCGGATGGCTGCTGCCTTCGCCGACACTCAACTTCCTGACCACAGCGCAGGTGTCGGACGCCTCTCGGTCGTCAGATAGTTGAGTGTCGCGCCTGGTTGGGCTCACGAGGCGATCTCTGACACCATCGGACTCCGGGTCGAACCCGTCAGCCCCCCGGCGCGGCGTACACCCAGCCGAAACCGCCGTCGTCCAGTTCCACGAGCCGGTGGCCCTGACCGAGGTGGGTGAGCACGTCGCCCTCCAGCACCATGGACGCCGGCCCGGCGATGTCGATCACTACCGCTGTCGAGCCCGTCTCCGCCGCCGTGGCCGCCACGTCGTCGAGCGTGCACGGTACGGGCCGCGCCTGCGGGTGCCACGCGGTCAGGGCGTCCAGGCCCGTGAACACCGGGACGGCCGTGGCGCCGGCGTCCGACTGCACGAGAACCGCCGCCATCTCTGCGTGCCGCTCGGGGTCGGGTCCGTCGCCGCCGTCGTCGCCCGTCGCCACGATCGGCAGCAGGAACCGACTGGTGCACAGGGCGACGATCGCGCGCTGATAAGCACGAGCATCGGTGTAGGCGGACGCCAGCGCGGCCCGGACGTCGGCGTCGGGCTCGCCGGTGTCGCCAGCGAAGGAGGCGTGGGGTTGACCGAGGAAACGCACGGCGTCCACCGTAGCCGCGAGGCCGGGGCTCCGGCGCCCGGGGCCCCAGGGACTGATGGCAACGCGTCGATGGCAGACGAGGGTGGGCCCCGGGCGCAAGGGGCCCTATGGTTGGGGGCATGGATTCCGCTGTCCTCCACATCGTCGTCACCGTCGTGCTGACGCTGGTCTTCGCGGTCATCACCGCGCTCATCTGGCGCCGCGCCCAGGTGAAGACGGTCTTCTGGTGGATCGGCCTGACCCTGCTGCCCGCCGGTCTCTACTTCCTCGGCCTCGCGCCGGCGATCGAAGGGGCCGTGACGACGCTGTCCGACTGGGCGATGGGCGTCCAGTTCACCCCCGCCGTGTGGGCCGGCATCGTGCTGGCCGGCCTGTCGGCCCTGCTCCTGCTGGGCAGCCGCCTCATCCCCTCGGAATCGGCCGCCGACCGGCGCGCCGCCCGCAAAGAGGCAGCCAAGCAGCCCCGCACCGCATCCGGTCGACCCGCAGCCACGACGTCGGGACGCCGGACGCCGGCGGTCTCCTCGGGCGCCTCCAGCGCCTCGACCAGCCAGCCGGCCGCCGGCACGCAGACCACCGCCCAAGCGGCCGGCTCCGACGCCGAGTTCGACGAGGGTCTCGCGGATGACGCGTTCCTCGAGTGGGC
>JAKDIK010000136.1 GCA_030450535.1 Propionibacteriaceae bacterium | reverse complement strand
TGCCCGCGCCTCCCGCCCGGGCACGTCCCGAGGCCGACACTCAAGTTCCTGACACGAGATGGGGAACCGGACGGTTCTCTGCCGTCAGGAAGTTGAGTGTCGGCGTCGGGACGGACTGGCGGGGAGCGCCGCCAGCGACGGGACGACCCGGGGCGTCCTCAGCCCAGCACCACCACGGCCGCCCCCGTCTCGGGGTCGAGTTCGACCACGAGGGCATCCCCGGCCCAGTGCGCCGATCCGCCAGTGGATTCCACCGAAGCGCTGGGACCCGAGGCCCGATCCCACGGCCCCAAGGGCCTGGGCCTGTCCACGGACGCGTTGGGCCCCGACTGCCCACCCCACAGTCGCAGGGAGACCGGATCGGAGACCCCGGGGCGTCCGAAGACGAACACCACCGACCGCGGATCCTCCTCGGGGCCCACGTACTCCACCGCGTAGCCGTGCGCACCCGGATCCCCGTGCCGCTGCACCTCGCCCCCCAGCACCACGGGTCGGATGTCGGCGTAGAGGGCGATCATCGTCCGCGCCACGGCGTCGTCCTCGGCCGACCAGGAAGACAGGTCCACCCCGATGCCCAGCACGCCGCACATCGCCACACAGAACCGGTAGGTCAGCGACGCCGGCGCGGCGTCGCGGTGCCCGTCGAGGTCGGTCACCCACGAACTCATCACCGCCGCCGGGTAGACGGACAGGAAGCCGTGCTGGATGGCCAGTCGGTCCCGCGGGCCGGTTTCGTCGCTCGGCCACACCACGTCACTGCGCTCCAGCACGGACGCCGCGAGGCGCGCCCCGCCGCCGCTGCACGCCTCGATCGTCACATCCGGAAATTCCACACTCAAGGTATCCAAGAGGCGGTGGTATGCACGTGTGTGCTGCACGGAAGCCTCCCGCCCGTGTTGATCGTGCGCGCGACAGGCGTCGGTGAGCGCGCGGTTCATGTCCCACTTCAGGTGATCGACGCCAGTGGCCCTCAGCAGCCGCCGCAGGGTGTCCAGCGCCCACGCCTCCACCTGGGGGCGTCCCAGATCGAGCACATACTGGTTCCGAATGGTGACCGGCTCGCGATCCGGCGACCGGTGAATCCAGTCGGGGTGGGCCCGATACAGGTCGGAGTCAGGGCTCACGGCCTCGGGCTCCACCCACAGCCCGAAGCGCATCCCCAGCCCGTGCACCGTGTCGATCAGCGGCGCCAGACCCTCTGGAAAGGCCGCTGGGTCCGCCATCCAATCGCCGAGGCCCGCCGTGTCATCGCGGCGTCCGGCGAACCACCCGTCATCGAGCACGAACATTTCGCACCCCAGGCCGGCGGCCCTCCGGGCCAGATCGATCTGCTGGTCGCAGCGCACGTCGAACTCGGTCGCGTACCACGAGTTGTAGGTGATCGGACGCCGCCCCGCATCCACGTCACGCAGCAGTTCGGCGTGCGCAAACGCGTGCCACGCGCGGGCTGCCGCGTCGGCGTCCGGCGCCCAGAGCCCGAGCAGCTCGGGGCATATGAAACTCTCCCCCGGCTCCAGCAGGATCGGGGTCTCGTCGTGGACGCCGGCCGCAACCCGGACCCATCCCTCGCGCGGGGAGGCATGTACGTCAAGCCGCCACGACCCCGACCAGGCCAACGCCACCGACCAGCAGCCTCCCGCGCCTGCAGCCGGATCGCTCAGCGTCGCGACCGCCGCCCACAGGTGCGAGGTGAGTCCTTGCCTGCTGCCCATGCTCCACGTGCCGCGCGGCAGCACGATCCGCGTGGGCGTGAATTCCTCGCACCAGCCGCCCGCCAGCGCGTCGACCACCGCCCCGCTGGGCAGCGGCAGGCTGAACGCGCCGGTGAGCACTCGGGCGAGCGTCAGCGCCGCGTCACCCACGTTGCGGATCGTGGCGCGGCGCACGATCACGTCGTGCCGCGTCGAGACCCGCCACGAAAGCTCCACCGCCAGCCCCACGGCGTCGTCGCGCAACTCGCACGTGACGAGTTCCCCATCGTCGGTCGGTGCGCGGCGGGGCTCGCCCACCATCCGGACCAGCGCCCCGTCGCGACGATCCTCGCGCTGCACGATCAGCTCCGACTCCAGCACGTGTCGCGTCCCGGCCACCCCGAACTCGTGGGGCAGCACGTCCTCCTCGGTGTCGAAGCCGGGCAGCAAGGGCGGCTCCAAAGCGGCGTCCGTTGACTCCGAATCCGCCGCGCCCCAGCCGAGAAGCAGCAGCCCACTGCCGGACGCGGTGGGCGCGAATCGGTATCTGGTACGCGGCGTGTGCAGCTCGATCGGCTCGCCCATTCGGCCAGCGTACGACGGCCCCCGCGGCCCGACCATGCGCGAACCGGTGACCCGGCTGGAGGATCCTCTGTTGGCAGCCGCCATGTCGCGTCCCGGGCACCAAGGCGTCGCTAGTCTCGGGTCAGGAGGCAGGCATGACCTCATGGCACCCAGTGCAGCTTCAGCTCACGACCGACCTCGGGCGCGGCGGCCGGTGGACATCGCTCCGTGCGGCGGGGCGTGAGTGGCTTTGGACCAATCCCGACCCAGCCATCGCGGCCGCTCGGGTGCACGTCGGGCCCGGGGACGCCTTCGTGGACGCCGGCGGCGGTGAGGAGTGCTTTCCGTGCCTCCGCGCTCCGCACGACCATGGCCTGGTCTGGAACCGGCCGTGGCGCCGCAACGGTGACCTGGCCAGCGTCAGCGCGGAGGGCCACCACCTCACGCGCGTCGTGCAGCGCCCGCCTCAGGCGGCGGACGCCGCGCTGGTCGTCACCTACACCGTCAGCGCGGACACCGGCCGCGACGTGCTCCACGCCACCCACCTGTTGCTCCACCTCTCCGAAGCAGCCGAGCTCCACCCCGGTCCGCACGGGCCCCTGGTGTTTCTCGACCCGCGCCCCGACGCCGAGATCGACGCCCTGGGCGGAGAGCAGGCGTGGGTTCGGGCCCTGGGACGAGGACGCCGCGGCGCCGTCTGCTACCTGCTGCCCGACTGCGTCACCGTCACCGTCACCGACGGCGACGACGCGCTGCGGCTTACCCTCGATGCGGATCCTGGCGTGCCGCTCGCCTTCGTGGTGTGGCGCAACCTGGCGGGGTGGCCGGCGGACGCCCCGTACCGCAGCATCGGGGTCGAGCCAGCCCTGGGCAAGGACGTCTCCCTCCCGCCGGCGCGGCCCGGCGACGCGATGCGCGTGGGGCCGGACGCCCCGGTCACCTGGCGGCTGACCCTCGAGGCGCTGCGCCGCGACGGCAGCGGGCCGACCGACGGCCCGCCGGCCTGCTGAGCGGCGTCACTTGTTGGACCCCACCAGCAGGCCGGACACGAACTGCCTCTGGAACGCGAAGAACACCAACGCGGGCGGCACGGCCGCCATGAGCGCCGCTGCGGCGAGCAGATTCCAGGAGCTGGCATACGCGCCTTGCAGGTTCAGCAGGGCAGCGGTGATCGGGAACTTCGCCTCGCTCTGCAGCGTCGTGAGCGCCCAGAGCAGGTCGTTGAACACCCAGGTCGTCGCCAACGCCGCCAAGGCCGCCAGCGACGGCCGGCACAGCGGCAGCACGATGCGCCAGTACGTCTGGATCGGACCGCACCGGTCGAGCAGCGCCGCCTCGAATACCTCCTTGGGGAGTCCTCGCATGAAGCCGTACAGCACGAAGGTGTAGAAGCCCAACCCGAAGCCGATCTGCACGACGATGACGGCGGTCAGCGTGTCGTAGATGCCCAGCCCCTGCGCGATGCGCGCCACCGGGATGAGCAGGATCTGCGGCGGCAGCAGGTTGCCCGCGAGCATGACCAGCAGGATCGTGCGCCGGAACGGGATGCGGTAGCGGCTGAGCGCGAACGCCGCCATGGACGCCAACGCCAAGGTGATGACCACCACGAAGAACGTTACGATCAGCGAATTCCACAGGCCACGGCCGACGCCGCCGGAGGAGAATGCCTCCGGGAAACCGGCGAACGTGAAGGACGCAGGGAATGCCCCGAGCCCGTTGAGGGCGATGTCGTCAAACGTCCGCAGCGACAGCAGGGCGACGAACGCAATCGGGCTGATCCAGAGCAGGCAAATCACCGACAGGACGGCGTGGAAAGCGATCGTGGAGCCGAGTCCGCGACGCCGGCGTCCGGCATGGGTGAGGGTGGTCACAGGTCGTCCTCCTCCGCGCTGGCCTGGCGGGCGACGTAGGTGATGATGAAGATGATCGCCAGTGCAAAGATGACCACCGCGATCGCCGAGCCGTAGCCGAGGTTCACGTAGCTGAAGGCCTGCTCGAACATGTACGTCGACAGCAGTTGGCTCTGGTTGAAGGGGCCGCCCCTGGTCATCACCCAGACGATGTCGAAGGTGCGTAGCGAGTCGATCACGGTGATCGCGAAGATGACGGTGTTGACACCGGCGAGCTGCGGCATGACGACGCGCCAGAACCGCTGCCATGCGTTCGCCCCGTCCACGGCCGCGGCCTCCTCCAGGCTCGGATCGCACCCCTTCAGCCCTGCCAGGTACAACACCATGATGTAGCCCACCTGGCGCCAGATCGCGGCGACGAGGACAGCACCCAACGCCGTGTCGGGGTTGGCCAACCACTGCTGCTGAAGCTGGCCCAGCCCGACGAGATCCAACGTGCTGTTGACGGGGCCCCCCGGCGCGTAAACGATGCGCCAGAACAGGCCGGTGACCGCCATGGAGATGACCATGGGCAAGAAGATGATGGTGCGGTAGACGCCGACGAACCGTCGCGGCTGGTTGAGCGCGACGGCCAGCGCCAGACCTCCCACGACGCTCAACCCACCGAAGCCGAACACCCACAGCACGTTGTTCCACAGGGCGGTGCGAAAGACCGGGTCAGCCAGCAGTCGCTCGTAGTTGGCCGCGCCCACCGGCTCGGCCACCCCGACACCTCGCCACGTCGTGGTCGATAGCCAAAAGCTGTTCAGTGCCGGCCAGAACACCCAGAACAGCTCGACTGCGAGCGGGACAAGGAGGAAGACCCACACCACCGGCGGCACCCGGCGGCTGACCGATGAGCCCCGGCGGCGTCCCTCAGCCAGGCCGGCCGCGGCCGCCGGTGGTGCAGAAGTGGTCACTGGGAGAAGACCTGCTCCGCGGCGGTCTGCCAGTCGGCCAGGATGGCGTCCACGTCACCGGGGGCGTTGATGAACCGCATCAGTGCCGTGTCCGCGGTGCCCTGCAGCTCGTCATTGGAATCCCGGTTGAAGAACTGCGTGATCTGATCGGTGCCGTTGAGCAGCTCGAGACCCTTCTGGATCAGCGGCGAGAACGCAGAGATGTCCACGTCGGGATGCGTCGGCAGGTTCGGCGAGATCGCCTTCTCGATGAACTCCTGTTGTGCCGCTGCGCTCGCGAGATGGTCCGCCACGGCCTTGCCGCCCTCGGGGTTGCGCGCGTTGGCGGCGATCATGAACCCATCGGTGGGCGCCTCTTCCGCCGAAGGAATGCTCGGATCGATGGTCGGCACCGAGAAGAAGTCCAGATCGGCCTGCTGATCCTCCGGCCAGTACGCGGTCGCGAACGTGCCCACCAAGTACATGGCGGCCTCGTTCCGCGCGATCGGCGCGGCAGCCTGCTGCGGATCCCACGACAACGAGTCGGGATGGAAGTACGGCAGAATCTCGGCGTAGCGCGCCATGACGGCACGCACCTCGTCGCTGTTGAAGGAGTGCTGACCGGCCAGCAGCTCGCGGTGGAAGTCGGCGCCGTTGACGCGCAGGTTCAGGTAGTCGAACCAGGCCGCCGCCATCCAGGCGGCGTTCGCGAGGCCGGTGGTGAGCGGCGCCACACCTCGCGTCTGCAGGTTGTCGAGCAACCCCATGAACTCATCCCACGTCTCCACAGCGGACACGCCCCACTCCTCGAACGAGGAGGTTCGGTGGAACAGGGCCCACCAGTAGTAGTTGGTCGGCACGAAGTACTGCCGGCCTTCGTAGGTGGACAGGTCCCGGAGTGCGTCGGAAAAGCCCGACGCGTTGCCCGAGGTCCACAGGTCGCTGACGTCATACAGCAGGCCCTCTTCGGCAAACGAGTTGGTCACCGAGCCGGCGTACCAGGTGAGCACGTCAGGTGCCTGCGCCGAGGTCAGATAGGTGGGGAGCTGCGCACGGAACTGGCTGGTGGCGACGGTGTTGATGGTCACGTCGAAGTCCGTGACGCCACCGATCACGTCGGCGAGCGCCTGCCGAGGTCCGGCGTCCTGCATGTTCGACTGCAGGACCACCTCGCGTGCCGCCTCCGCAGGCGTGCCTCCGCCACCGGCGGTCGGCTGCGGGGCGGGCCCGGCGCCGGTGCCGACACAGCCGGTCAGCATCGCGCTGCCGGCCAGGCCAGCAGACCCGAGCAACAGGTTGCGGCGAGTGATTCCGAAGGGTGACGAGTGGCTCATGATGTCCTCCGATGGCGGAGCCGCGGCCTCGTTTCGGCTCCTCGTGGGTTCGGCGTCGATGCTGACGGTGGACGCTCACCGACGAGCACCCTTGCAGCATAGGACGACGTTTCGAGGCCCAAACATGGGCTTTTCTACGTGCGGTATGGAGGAACGTACGAACCGCGGTCCCGTTGCAGCTCCAGCGCGCGGGGGTGGTTCGGGTCCTCGGCCAAGGCCTCGGCCAGCCGCTCGGCCGCCACGTCGGCCTCGCCGCGCAGCGCGGCCACCTGGGCCCGCAGCACGGCGACCTCGACGCGGTTGCGCCGCTCGAGGTCGTCGGTGAACAGCAGCAGGCTGGGCAGCGACGTCGCGAAGTAGTCGACGGTGGGGGTGGTCGCCGCCAGGTCGTCCGCCCACGCGGCAAGACCAGCGACGAGCGCGTCCGCGCGCTCGCCCCAGCCAAGGCGCCGGGCCGCCAGGACACTGTGATAGGTGAGATCCGAGAACGGCACGGCCGCCATGGTGCGGAAATCCCCCACCGAATCGGCCGCCCGCTGCCACGCGCCGCGCGCCTCATCGTCGCGCCCCTGCATGGCGAGAGCATCGCCACGAGCGACGTGCAGCGCAGACCGGTTGGCGAGAGGGTGCGGCCCCTCCCCCAGCGAGACGGGCGGATCGAGAGCGCGATTGAGAAAGTCCTCAGCCTCGCCGGCTCCCCCGGACTCGAGCGCGGCCGCCGCCAGCGCGAGCAGCGCCTGCTCCCACGCGGCCAGGACGCGGCCCTCCCCTCCCTCCCA
>JAKDIK010000368.1 GCA_030450535.1 Propionibacteriaceae bacterium | reverse complement strand
AGACCGAGTGCCTCAAGGACGTCGTCGCGCGCATGCTGCCCTACTGGGAGTCCGACATCAAGCCCGACCTCGCCAGCGGCCAGACGGTCATCGTCGTCGCTCACGGCAATTCGCTGCGGGCGCTGGTCAAGCACCTCGACGAGATCAGCGACGCTGATATCGCGGGGCTGAACATCCCCACCGGCATCCCGCTGTACTACGAGCTCGACGAGAGCTTCGCCCCCGTCGAGCAGGGCGGCCGCTACCTCGATCCGGAGGCCGCGAAGGCGTCCATCGAGGCGGTCAAGAACCAGGGCAAGAAGTAGTCGACGCGAACGCCGCCCCTCCCACAGTGAGGGGCGGCGTTCGCTTTGTCAGCAGGCCGGACGGCTCAGGCGATCGTCCAGTTGTCGCCCTCGGGATGCAGGCCGGTGACGATGTAGATCACCCGGCTGCCCATGATGACGGCGTGGTCGGCGATGCGCTCGAAGTAGCGGCCCAGCAGCGCGCAGTCGACGGCGGCCTGGACGCCGTGGGGCCATTCGTCTGCCAGCAGCTCGGTGAACTGCATGGTGCGCAGCGCGTCCATCTCCTCGTCATGGTCGGCCATCTTCTCGGCGTCGTAGATGTTGCGCTCGCGCAGGGTCCGGCCGGCGATCTCGACCATCTCGGTCGCGATGACGGCCATGCGCTGGAAGTTCGGCTCGATCGACTCCGGCACCGCGTGCTTGGGGTAGCGCATGCGCGCGATCTTCGCGATGTGGGCGGCCAGATCTCCCATGCGGGCCAGATCGGCCACCATCCGCAGCGTGGCGACGATCGTCCGCAACTCGCCGGCCACCGGCGACTGACGCGCCAGCAGCACGAAGCAGCGGTTCTCGACGTCGTCGTGGAGGCGGTCGAGTTCGTTGTCGTCGCCGATCACCTTCTCGGCGGCGGCGAGGTCGGCCTCGAGCAGCGCCACCGTGGCGCCGTCGACGGCGGTCTGGACGCGGGCCGTCATGTCGACGAGATCGTCGACCACCTTGCTGAGCGCCTCGTGGTAGGACTCGCGCATCGGACGGGGCTCCATCGTTGTCTCCTCCCTCGGCGGACCGGACGCGGCCCGCGCCGAGCCAACCCTAGGCGCGTGCGGAAACTTCCGCCCACGCGCACGTGAACTTATCGTGAACCGCGCGTGAGCGTGCGGCGCCGGGCCGCCCCGGGCGCACGTCACGACGGTATGGACGTCGGCGTCCGGCCTTATGATCGGCCCGTGGATCCGCTTCTCGCCGCCGTGCTCGGCGTCGCCGTCGGCGCGCTCGGGGCGTGGACGGCGGCGTGGATCACCCGACACCGCGCCGCACCGGCGCCCGCCGCACCGGCCGATCCCGTCGGTGAACTGCGCGAGGTCGTGGGGGCCATCGGTTCCGCTGCCGTCGTCGTCGGCAGCGCCGACATCGTGCTGGCCCACAACGAGGCGGCCCTCGCCGAGGGCGTCGCCGTCGGGGATCGCGTCGGCATCGCGCCGCTGCTCGACCTCGTCCGCCAGGTGCGCCGGACCGGCGAGGCAGCCTCGGTGGAGTTCGACGTGCCCCGCCCCGGCCGTAGGCCCCGACGGCTCGCGGCCCGCGTCCTGCTGCTGGCGAACGGGCTCGTCATCGCCGTGGTGGACGACCGGTCGCCCGGCCTGCGCGTCGAGGAGGCGGCCCGCGACTTCCTCGCCAACTCCACCCACGAGCTGAAGACGCCGATCGGCGCCGTGATCTTGTTGTCCGAGGCCGTGGAACAGGCCGCCGACGACGAGGCGGCCGTCCGTCGTTTCGCCGGCAAGATCCAGGCCGAGGCGTCCCGCTTGGGACAACTCGTGGCGCAGATCATCCTGCTCTCACGGCTGCAGGGCGAGGTGCCGCGTCGCCCGGAAACCATCGACGTGGACAGCCTCGTGCGCCAGTCGCTCGACCGCAACCGCTCGTTCGCCGACCGCCGGTCCATCTCGCTGACCACCGGTGGCGTGGCGGGGCTCACGGTCCAGGGCGATCTCACCCAGCTCGTCACCGCGGTCACCAACCTCGTCCAGAACGCGATCGCCTACTCCGATGCCCGCGGTCGCGTCGTCGTGACCACGCGACGCGTCGATGAGGCCGGCGTCGCGATCGCCGTCTCCGACAACGGCATCGGCATTGCGCCGGAGGACATCGAGCGCATCTTCGAGCGCTTCTACCGCGTCGACTATGCCCGCAGCCGCGAGAACGGCGGCACCGGCCTTGGCCTGTCGATCGTCAATGAGATCGTGGCTGGCCACCGGGGCACGATCGACGTGTGGAGCAAGCAGGGCAGCGGCTCC
>JAKDIK010000020.1 GCA_030450535.1 Propionibacteriaceae bacterium | reverse complement strand
CGATTCCGCTCACGAGGGAACCGGGGCTGCCGCCCGAGGTGATCGCTGAATTTCCGCATCTGTCCCGGGCGGTCGCGCTGCGGCTGCCGGCCGGCCTGGACGCCCGCGAACTGCTCCGGGGACAGGTTGTCGTCGCCGCGTATCGGCACTCCGGCAGCCTCGGGGACGCCAGCGGCGTCCAGATCGGCGGAGTGCTCGATCGGCTGTACCCCGACGCGGTGAAGGCCCGGCTCGGCATCACCTGGTCGCGGCCGGACGCGACCGGAGGCTCCGACGGCGGCACGTCGTGGCGGGACGGTAAGACACCGACACCCGCCGCGTCCGCACCCACCCTGCGGGTGTGGGCGCCCACGGCGCGCCGCGTCGATCTGCTGCTCTGGACCGCCGCAGCGGCCCCCACGGACGCGCCCGCACGCCTGCCCATGGCGCTGGCGTCCGACGGCACCTGGAGCATCACCGGCGAGCCCAACTGGCGTGACGCCCGCTACCAGTACGCGGTCACGGTGTTCGCGCCCAGCTTCGGCCGCGTCGTCGAGAACCGGGTCACCGATCCCTATTCGGTGGCGCTCACGGTGAATTCAACGCGCTCGGTCATCGCCGATCTGGACGACCAGGCCCTGCGTCCGAAGGAGTGGGAGCGGACGCCCTCCCCGCCGCTCGGGCACGCCGTCGACCAGGTGATCTACGAGCTGCACGTGCGCGACTTCAGCCGCAGCGACGACGCGGTGGCACCCGAGCTGCGCGGCCGCTACCTGGCATTCACCGCCGACGGGCACGGACGGCGCCACCTGGCCCGGCTCGCGTCCGCCGGCCTCAACACCGTCCAGCTCCTGCCGATCTTCGACTACGCCTCGGTGGAGGAGGACGCCGGCCGTCAGGACCACCCCGACAAGGCGGCGCTCAGGGCCGCCCGACCCGACTCCGACGACCAGCAGGAGGCGGTGCGGACGCCGCGTCCGTCATTCAACTGGGGCTACGACCCGTGGCACTATCAGGTGCCCGAGGGTTCGTTCGCAACCGACGACGCCGTCAACGGGGCGGGCCGGACGACCGAGGTGCGGGCGATGATCGGCGCACTGCACGCGATGGGGCTGCGCGTCGTGCTCGATCAGGTCTACAACCACACGAATGGCTCGGGGCAGGGAACGACGTCCGTGCTCGGGCGCATCGTGCCGGTCTACTACCACCGGCACGACCGCTCGGGCGAGGTGTCGCACTCGACGTGCTGTCCCGGTGTCGCCACCGAGCACGCGATGGCCGAGAAGCTCATGGTGGAGTCGGTGGTCCACTGGGTGCGGGCCTACCGGGTGGACGGCTTCCGGTTCGACCTCATGGGCCACCACAGCCGCGCGACCATGCTGAAGGTGCGCGCCGCGCTGGACGAACTGACGCTCGCCGCGGACGGCGTGGACGGCTCGGCGGTCACCCTGTACGGCGAGGGCTGGAACTTCGGCGAGGTCGCCGACAACGCCCGGTTCGTCCAGGCGACGCAGGGCCAGCTCGGGGGTACGGGAATCGGCACGTTCTCGGATCGGCTCCGCGACGCCGTGCGCGGGGGCGCCCCCTTCGACGCCGACCCGCGGGCCCAGGGCTTCGGCACCGGGGTGGTGAGCGTGCCGAACGGGGCGCGGATCAACGGGGACGAGGCCGCCCGCGGACGCCAACTGCTCCGGGACGCGGACCTCATCCAGCTGGGACTCGCCGGAAACCTGCGCGCGTTCCGGTTCCGATCGCAGCTCTATGGCGACGTGCTCGCCGGGGACGACCTGCCCTATGGCACGTCGGTGGCCGGGTACGCCCAGGAGCCCGACGAGGTCATCAGCTACGTGGACGCCCACGACAACGAGACGCTGTTCGACGCCATCACGATGAAGGTGCCCGCCGACGTGCCCATGGCGCAGCGCGTCCGGATCAACACCGTTTGCCTCGCGATGGCCACACTCGGACAGAGCCCGGTGATGTGGCACGCGGGCTCGGACTTCCTGCGCAGCAAGTCGCTGGACCGCAACAGCTTCGACTCCGGTGACTGGTTCAACTACCTCGACTTCACGCTCACCGACAACGGGTTCGGGGCGGGTCTGCCGCCGGCGTCCGACAATGCGTCGCACTGGCGGTTCATGCGTCCGCTGCTGGCCGACCCGGCCCTGAAACCGTCGCCCGCCGACATGCGGGCGGCGCACGAGGCGGCGTGCGACCTGCTGCGCCTGCGGGCATCGTCGCGGCTGTTCCGGCTGCGGACGGCGGCACAGATCGCCGCGAAGGTGTCGTTCCCGGTGTCGGGGACGTGGGCGCAGGCGTCCGGGGTGATCGTCATGCTGCTCAACGACCGGGCCGGCGATCCGGTGGACGCGCAGTGGGGCGCGGTGGCCGTCGCCGTCAACGCGAACGCGTGGCCGGTGCGCCAGGAGGTGCCCCGTCTGCGCTCGGGCGGTTGGCGGCTGCACCCCGTGCAGGCCTCGGGGGCGGATCCGGTTGTGCAGCGCGCGCGCTGCGACGATGGCGTGCTGTTCCTGCCGGCGTGGACGTGCGCGGTGTTCGTCGATCCGCGTGACCGGTGAGCTGAGGAGCCGGGACCGCCAGCGAGCACCCCGCAGCCCTCAGGGGCGGGTCAGGGCGCCGAGGTCTGGATTTCTTGCCCACTTGACCATTAATGTGGCGCCGACCGATCCCGACGACGGGGTCCGCACACCAGGAGGCCCGACATGGCCGCTGAGCCCACCACCACCCTGACGCGCTCGGAGCGCCTCGACCGTTTGTCGTTCAACCGCGCCCACGGCAAGCTGCTCGGCGGGTCCGGCATCGGCTGGGCGCTCGATGCCATGGATGTCGGCATGATCTCGTTCGTCATGGCCGCACTGGCCGCCCAGTGGCAGCTGGACGCCACCACGCTGGGCTGGATCGGCTCCATCGGTTTCGTCGGCATGGCCCTGGGCGCCTCGCTCGGCGGACTCCTCGCCGACCGCATCGGCCGACGCCAGGTGTTCGCGCTCACCCTGCTCGTCTACGGCCTCGCCACGGGCGCCGCCGCGCTCTCGACCTCGGTCGCGATGCTCATGGCGCTCCGTTTCGTCGTCGGGCTGGGCCTCGGCGGCGAGCTGCCCGTGGCGTCCACGCTCGTCAGTGAGTACGCACCCAAGGCGATCCGCGGCCGGGTGGTCGTCGCGCTCGAGGCCTTCTGGGCCGTCGGCTGGATCCTCGCCGCCCTCGTCGGCTACCTCCTCATCCCCGCCAGCCCGGACGGCTGGCGCTGGGCCCTCGCGATCGGCCTGGTGCCGGCCGCCTACGCCCTCGTCGTGCGGTGGGGACTGCCCGAGTCCGTGCGGTTCCTCGAGAGCACCGGCCGCTTCGCCGAGGCGGAGGCGTCCGTCCGCGTCTTCGAGGACGCCGGCGGCGTCCAGCCCGTGGCCAGCCCCGATGTCGCGCCCGCCCGCCGCGCGGGCACCGACTCCATCTGGAGCCCCGACCTGCGCGGCCGCACCATCGCCCTGTGGACCGTCTGGTTCTGCATCAACCTCTCCTACTACGGGGCGTTCATCTGGATCCCGAGCCTCCTGCACGACCAGGGCTTCACCCTGGTGCGGAGCTTCCAGTTCACGCTCATCATCACGCTCGCGCAGTTGCCCGGCTACGGCGCGGCCGCCTGGCTGATCGAGGTGTGGGGACGCCGCATCACCCTGGCGGTGTTCCTGGCAGGGTCGGCGGTGGCCGCCGCGCTGTTCGGCTTCGCCGCGACCGAGACGATGATCCTCGTCAGCGGCTGCCTGCTGTCGTTCTTCAACCTCGGCGCGTGGGGCGCGCTCTACGCGGTGGGCCCCGAGCTGTACCCGACCACGATCCGCGGCGCCGGTACCGGTGCGGCGGCGGCGTTCGGGCGCATCGCGTCCATCATCGCCCCGCTCATCGTGCCCTGGCTGATGGGGGTCGGGGGCATGGGGCTCCTCTTCGGCGTCTTCGGAGCCGCCTTCGCGATCGGCGCGGTCGCCTCCCTGGGGCTCCCCGAGCAGCGCGGCCGCACCCTCAGCGAGGCCTGACACGGGGTACGCGGGGCTCCGAGCCCGGGGAAGCGATTCCCCCCGCCACGGGGCAACTCTGCGGGACCGGTGCCCCCTCGTCGGGCCGATGACCTAGCCTTGGGGTGCAGAACGCATCTCTCCCAAGGAAGGGCTCCATGTCTTCTCTCACCTGGACCGACTCCGACGCCAAGGCCGTCGACATCGCGCGCGTGCTCGCCGCGGACGCCGTCGAAAACGTCGGCAATGGGCACCCCGGCACCGCCATCTCGCTGGCGCCGCTGGCCTACCTGCTCTACCAGAAGGTCATGAAGTCCGACCCCACCGATCCGCGCTGGATCGGCCGCGACATCTTCGTCCTCTCCGCGGGGCACTCCTCGATGACGCAGTACGCGCAGCTCTACCTCGCCGGCTACGGCCTCGAGATGGACGACCTCAAGGGTCTGCGCCAGTGGGGCAGCCGGACCCCGGGGCACCCCGAGTTCGGCCACACCGACGGCGTGGAGTGCACCACCGGACCGCTGGGCGCCGGCGTCGCCAATGCCGTCGGGTTCGCGATGGCCACCCGACGCAACCGCGAGCTGTACGACCCCCAGGCCGCGCCGGGGGCGTCCGTCTTCGACCGTTTCGTCTACGCGATCGCCGGTGACGGCTGCATGCAGGAGGGGGTGAGCTCGGAGGCGTCGTCCCTCGCGGCCACGCAGAACCTGGGCAACCTGATCCTGTTCTACGACGACAACCGCATCTCCATCGAGGGCGACACCAAGATCGCGTTCTCCGAGGACGTCCAGGCGCGCTATGACGCGTACGGCTGGCACACCCAGCACGTCGACTTCACCAACGGCTTCACCACGTATGAGGAGAAGGTCGGCGAGCTGTACGACGCCATCGAGGCGGCTCAGAAGGTCACGGATCGCCCGTCGTTCATCAAGGTCACCACGATCATCGGCTGGCCGCTGCCCACCAAGGCCGGCGACCACTCGGTGCACGGCAGCAAGCTCGGCGCCGACGAGGTCGCGGGCCTCAAGGAGAGCCTCGGCATGAAGCCGGAGCCCTTCGCCGTTGACGACGCCGTAGTGGCCTACGCGCGCGAGAATGCCAAGCGTCGCGCCAGCGAGGCGAAGGCCGAGTGGGATCCGCGCTACCAGGCGTGGCGGACCGAGAATCCCGAGCAGGCCAGCCTGCTCGACCGGACGCTGCGCCGCGACGCCCCGGACGGCCTCGCCGAGGCGCTGCCGGTCTTCGAGCCGGGGAAGATGGCGACGCGGTCGGCGTCCGGCAAGACGCTGGGCGCACTCGCCGAGGTCGCCCCCGAGCTGTGGGGCGGCTCGGCCGACCTCGCCGGCTCGAACAACACGACGATGTCGGGGGTGAAGTCGTTCCTGCCGAAGGAGCGCAGCAGCCACGACTTCCCCGGCGCCCCGGGCGGCCGGACGCTGCACTTCGGCATCCGCGAGCATGCCATGGGCAACATCATCAACGCCATCGCCATGGACGGCCTCACCCGCGCGTACGGCGGCACGTTCCTGGTGTTCTCCGACTACATGCGGACGACGCCGCGTCTGGCCGCCCTGTCGAAGGTGCCGAGCATCTTCGTGTGGACGCACGACTCGGTCGGCGTCGGCGAGGACGGCCCCACGCACCAGCCGGTCGAGCAGATCATGAGCCTGCGCCTCATGCCCGGCATCGACGTGGTGCGCCCGGGGGACGCGAACGAGACGGCCCAGGCGTGGGGCGAGATCCTGCGCATCAAGGACCGTCCCGTGGCGCTGATCCTGTCGCGCCAGGACATGGCGACTCTCGAGCGCACCGAGCAGACCGGCTTCGCCTCCGCCGAGAACACCGCGAAGGGCGGCTATGTGCTCAAGGAGGCCTCGGCCGAGCCCCAGGTCGTCCTGGTCGGCACGGGCTCCGAGGTCGACATCGCGATCGCCGCGGCCGAGAAGCTCGAGGCGGACGGCGTGCCCGCGCGGGTGGTTTCCCTGCCGTGCGTCGAGTGGTTCCAGGCCCAGTCCGAGTCCTACCGGGCCGAGGTGCTGCCGGCCGACGTGCCCAAGGTGGTCGTCGAGGCCGGCGTCACGGTGGGCTGGAAGGACCTGCTGGGCGCCAACACCGAGGCCGTGGGCATCAACCAGTTCGGTGCCTCGGCGTCCGGCAAGGTCGTGTTCGAGGAGTACGGCGTGGACGCCGACGCCGTGGTCGCCAAGGCACGGGAACTCCTGGGCTGAGCCACTGCGCTGGTCGGACGGTCAGCGGTTCTGGTCCACCGCCCGGACCGTCGCACGGATCTGGGGTTCCAGCTCGGCCGAGCGATCCGGGAGCCCCAGTTCACGGCGCGTCGCGTCGCCGTCGATGCGCCGGTGGGTGTGCACGATGTCGTCGGCCAGCCGGTCGGGAGTCAGCCCCGCCTCCTGGCCCTGCCAGCGCTGGGTGAGGCCGAGGATGGCGCCGGCCAGCCGGGTGAGGCTTCTCGGCCAGGAAATGAACCGGGGGGTCCGACCCAGCTCGGACGAGACCAGTTCGATCCAGCGCGTCCACGTGAGGTGGCCATCCGAGACCGGATAGGTGGCGCCGTGACGGCCGCGCTCCAGGGCCGCGACGATGGCGTCCAGGACTGAGTCGAGCGTGGCCGCGGCGGTGCCACCGTCGATGCGCGGGGCGACCGGGAGGTTGCGGACGACGCGGTAGCCCGCCTCCCACACCTTGCGGGAGCCCTCGTTGACCCCGAACACGTAGGGGATCTCCACGGTGCACACCGTGACGCCCTGCGCCGCAGCCCGCACCGACCGGTCGTGCTGGGCGATGCGGGCGCCGACGTACGGGTGGTGCGCCGCGAACGCTGCGTCAGTCCGCCCGCCCACGGAGAAGTAGGAGCCCAGCAGTACGACGCGGCGGACGCCGGCCGCCCCGGCGGCCACCACGACCCGCTCCGAGAGCCGCACGAGCTCTTGTTCAAGAAACGCCTCGGCGGGGCGGGCGAGCGGTGAGCGGTCGTCGGGGCCCAGGGCATGGACGACGGCGTCGCAGCCGGTCATCATGGTCCTGAGTTCCTCGTCGTCGAGGCGACTGGCGTCCGCGAGCGTGACCTTCACGCCCGGCGGGAGCAGCCCCGGCGGCGGCTGGTGCCGAGCCACCGCAATGACCTCTTGGCCGCCGGCCACCAGACGCCGGCACAGCGCCGAGCCCAGGAATCCGGTGCCGCCGATGACGAGCACGCGCACGGTCATGCCTCCTTGAAGTTGTTCGCCCGGCCACAGCCTAGGGGGCGGGTGGCATCGGATGTTGCCACGCATGACCGCGAAGAATTCGGTTGCGGTGTGCGGCGCCCTTACCATGGGGTGACGAGCCACCCAGGACGAGTTGGAGACCCATGAGCGCCGATTCCACGGAGCCCCGCACGCCCGCCGAATCCACCGAGCCGCGCCCGGCGCGCCGCCCCCGGGGGCCGCTGCTCGCCGCGCTCATCGGCGGCGGTGGGGCGCTGCTGCTGCTGGGGGGCGCCTACGGCGTCGGCTACGCGATGTCGGGGGAGGCACTGCCGCCGAACACGACGATCCAGGGGGTCGAGGTGGGCCGTCTCAACGCGGCGGACGCCGAGGCCCGCCTCAGTGAGCAGCTTGCGTCGCGGGCCGCCGAGCCGATGACGCTGTCGGCGGGGGAGAACGAGATCACCAAGACCCCGGCCGAGCTCGGCCTGGGCGTCGACTACGCCGCGTCGGTCGCCGATGCCGACGTCGAGAAGAGCTTCAACCCCCTCGACATCTGGGACAGCCTCACCGGCGGGCGGAGCCACGACGCCGTCGTCACGACCGATCACGCAGCGCTGGAGGAGGCAGCCGCCGAACTCGCGCAGCTCACCAACGCCGATCCGGTGAATGCCGAGCTCGTGTTGGAGGAGAACGCACCGGTCGTCAAGGAGGGTGCCAACGGCCGGGCGCTCAACGTGCCCGCCACCGCGGACGCCCTCGCCGAGGCCTACCTGACCGACACGCGCGTGGCGGCGCAGGTTGACGAGGCCGAGCCGGACGTCACCACCGCCGAGGCCGAGAGTGCGCGCGACCAAGTCGCCGCGCCGGCCCTCAGCGCCCCGGTGACCATTCAGACGGGGGATCGGGGCTTCCAGGTGACGCCCGAGATGATCGCGGCGTCCCTCACCTTCGAGCCCGTGGACGGCGCCCTCGCCCCGCAGATCAACCAGGACACCCTGCTCGCCCAGGCCGCCCCCGCCATGGAGGGGCTCGGCCTGCAGGCCGCCAAGGACGCGCAGATCCGGCTGCAGGACGGCCAGCCGACCGTCATCGCCGGCGAGGCCGGTCGCGGCGTCGCGAAGGAGGATCTGGCCCGCGCCGTCAGCGAGGCCATGACGCGCAGCGACGAGCGAACCGGCACCGTCACCATCGGCGAGGTCGAGCCCGAGCTGACCACCGCCGAGGCGGAGGCGCTGGGGGTCAAGGAGGTCACCGGTGAATTCACGACACGGTTCCCTGCCACGGCCTACCGCGTCAACAACATCGGGAAGTCAGCGGGACTCATCAACAACACCCTCGTGTTGCCCGGGGAGACCTTCAGCATGAACGCGGCGCTCGGTGAGCGCACGCTCGCCAACGGCTGGAAGGCCGGCGGGGCCATCGACGGCGGCCGCGTCGTCGAGCGCATGGGCGGCGGCATCTCGCAGACGACGACCACGCTTTTCAACGCCATCTTCTTCGCCGGACTCGAGGACGTCTATCACAAGCCGCACTCGTTGTACTTCAGCCGCTACCCAATGGGCCGCGAGGCGACGCTCGACTGGCACTCGGTGGACATGAAGTTCAAGAACAACACCGACCACGGCGTGCTCATCCAGGCGTTCACGAACGACCCCAGGGTCGGGGGCCAGGGGACGATCACCGTCCGCATCTGGTCCACGAAGACCTACGACGTCTCGGCGTCCGACCCCGTGCAGAGCAACTTCCGCAGCCCCGGGCCGACCATCGAGAACGCCGCGGCCGTGTGCAGCCCGCAGAGCGGCATGCAGGGGTTCAAGGTGAACTTCAACCGGATCTTCCGTCAGAACGGCGAGGTCGTCCGCACCGAGCCGTTCGAGTGGACGTACAACACGCTGACGCCCGTGCGCTGCACCAACCCCAACGCGCGCGCGGACCGCATCGAGCGCTGAGGTCCCCACTGACCCGCCCGGCTGGACGCGGGCGGGCGTCCGCTGGCATGGGTCACCTCGCTCGGGATCGCGGCCGTCCGGACTCAGCCCAGCGGTTCGAAGCCGGACGCCGCCAGCGCGGCCCCGATGGTCGGTTCTGAGGCTCGCACCTGGATCGAGCGCGCCCCCATCCGGGTCGCCCACCACGCGGCCGCCACCCACACCGGCTCCGAGCCGCCCTCCAGCGTGACCCACTCGCCCTCGCACCGGGCGCGCACGCCGTCGAACTCCGCCGCCACGCCCCACGGCGGCACCGCGGCGGGGGGCGTCCGGTCGGCGAGCAGGGCGCTGATCCGTGCCACCCACGGCGTCCCGGACGCACCGGCCCGGGCGGCCAGGTCGTCGAGCAGGTCCCGGGGGGTCGCGGTGGGATTGCGGCCCAGTGCCACCCCGACGCGGCGGGCGGCGTCCAGGCTTTCGCGGGGCAGGGCGTGCTGGGTGCCGCGGCGGTCCACGACGCCGATGGCGTTCGCGTCGAGCCGGGTGAGGAAGCCCATCACCTCGCGGCGTCCGCCCGCGTCGACGACACGCAGGCTGACACGCTCGCCCAGCCGAACCGGTGGCGTCAGCGCGGCGAGCGGATCGGGTGTGGTCTGCGTCACTGGGGCCCTTTCTGGCGGGGTACGATGTGCGGGCACGCCCAGCCCGAATCGAGGAGCAGATTCATGACCTATGTGATCACCCAGCCGTGCGTCGACCTCAAGGATCTCGCGTGCGTCGAGGAGTGTCCCGTCGACTGCATCTACGAGGGTAGCCGCATGCTCTACATCCACCCGGATGAGTGCGTGGACTGTGGCGCCTGCGAGCCGGTCTGCCCCGTCGAGGCGATCTACTACGAGGATGACGTGCCCGCCGACCAGGCGCAGTTCTACGACGCCAACGTGAAGTTCTTCGACACGATCGGCAGCCCCGGCGGCGCCGCGAAGATGGGCAAGATCGACGCCGACCACCCGATCGTCGAGGCGCTCCCGCCCCAGGGCGAGTGACGCCGACGCCGTCGGGTCCGCTCTCGGCGCGGCTGCCCGACTTTCCGTGGGACACCATCGCGGGCGCGCGCGAGCGCGCCCGCTCCCATCCCGGCGGCATCGTTGATCTGAGCGTCGGGACGCCCGTCGATCCGGTGCCCGAGGTGGCCATCCGGGCGCTGTCGGACGCCGCGTCCGCGTGGGCCGGGTACCCCACGGTCTGGGGGACGCCGGCGCTGCGGGCGGCCATCCGCCGGTACGCCGAGAGCCGCTGGCACAGCGCCTCGCTGGCCGACGAGAACGTGCTGCCCGTTGTGGGCAGCAAGGAGCTCGTCGCCCATCTTCCGCTGCAGCTCGGCCTCGGCGCGGGCGACGTCGTGGTCATCCCCACCACCGCCTACCCCACCTACGAGGTCGGCGCCCGCATCGCCGGCGCGCGGGTGCTGGCCACCGACGACCCGGCCGAGGCGGCCGCCGCCAAGCCGGCCCTGATGTGGATCAACTCACCCGCCAACCCGCACGGCGCCATCCTGTCCGCCGAGCGGCTCACCGCGTGGGTGGACGCCGCCCGCTCGGCCGGCGCGGTGCTCGCCTCCGATGAGTGCTACGGGGAATTCGCGTGGGACGCCGAGCCGGTCTCGGTGCTGAACCCGGAGGTGAACGGGGGATCGCTGGACGGCCTCATCGCGGCCTTCTCGCTGTCGAAACGCTCCAACGTGGCCGGCTACCGGGCGGCGTTCCTTATCGGCTGCTCCGGCGTGCTCACCGAGCTGTTGGGTGTGCGCAAGCACTCCGGGCTGATGGTGCCCGGACCCGTCCAGGCCGCGGCGGCCGCGCTGCTCGGCGACCACGACCACGTCGAAGCCCAGCGGGAGCGCTACCTGGCACGGCGTCGTGTCCTGCGTCCGGCGCTGGAGGCGGCGCGCTTCCGCATCGATCACTCCGAGGGCTCGCTGTATCTGTGGGCCACCCGCGACGAGGACTGCCGCGCCACCGTCGCGTGGCTGGCCGACCGCGGCATCCTCGCCGCCCCCGGCGACTTCTACGGCGAGGCCGGACGCCGCCACGTCCGCATTGCGCTCACCGCGTCCGACGAGCGCATCGCGGCGGCGGCCGAGCGGTTGGCTCCCTCGGTCACCGCGTAGCTGGTCCGAACTCCCATTCACGCTGTCGCCGCTCAACGCCCGGGCGTCGGGGTGGGGGAAGCGACGTCGTCGAAGAAGATCGTCACCGTCGTGCCCTCGGTGCCCTCGCCGGACCACCACGCGAAGCCGCGCGGGTCGGCCGTCCATGAGCGGTCGCCCAGCTCCACCCGCGACACCCCGTAGCCGGAGGTCTGTGACACCGCGATCTGCGCGGCCGACCACGCCGCCCGGCTCGTGGGCGCCTCGATGACGACGCGGTCACCGCCGTTGCGCACGGCGACGTCCCCGGGCAGCGTCCGGCTGAGAAACGCGGTCAGCCCGGCCGGATCGCCCACCGGAGGTGACGCCACGCGGCACGAGAAGGACGCCGGTGTCTGGCCCGTCAGCGAACTGGCGATGCGACGGGCGTTCTCGACGTGTTGGCGGTACGCCTCCGGGAAGCCCGACCGCTGCACCGTCTGGGCCACGTCGTTGACGTCGCCGCTCTCCCAGCCCGGCACGGCCACGAGGGCGTCGTAGAAGCGGTCGGACGCCCAGTAGGGATCCTGCACCTGCTCGGCCGTACCCCATCCCTGGGAGGGTCGCTGCTGGAACAGCCCGAGGGAATCCCGGTCGCCGTAGTCGAGGTTGCGCAGGCCCGATTCCTGGTAGGCCGTCGCCAGCGCGATCGTCGCCGCCCGCGGCGCGAGCCCGTGCTGGGTCGACACCCCGACGATGATCGCTGCGTTGTGCGCCTGCTCGGTGGTCAGCGCCACGTCGGCGTCCGCCACCCGCGCGATGCACTGGTCGCTGAGCGGGAGAGGTTGCCGGCGGTAGCTGTACCACAGCGCGATGCCGATGCCGGCGGCCACCGCCAGCAGCCCGAGCAGGATGACCGTGATGAGCAGGTTGCGCAGCGCCCGCATTCCGGGTCAGTTGGCGTGGAGCGCGGCGTTGAGCTCGATACCGGTGCCCTGGCGGTCCTTGACCTGCACGGCGCCCGAGACCGAGTCGCGGAAGAACAGCAGCCCGTTGCTGCCCGATAGCTCCGCTGCCTTGACCACCGACCCGTCCGGCAGGGTCACCTTGGTGCCCGCCGTCACGTAGAGGCCGGCCTCGATCACGCAGTCGTCGCCCAGCGAGATGCCCAGCCCGGCATTGGCGCCCAGCAGGCACCGCTCTCCGATCGAGATCTGCTGTTTCCCGCCGCCCGACAGGGTGCCCATGATGGACGCCCCGCCGCCGACGTCGGAGCCATCCCCGACGACCACCCCGGCTGAGATGCGACCCTCGACCATGGAGGCACCGAGCGTGCCGGCGTTGAAATTCACGAAGCCCTCGTGCATGACCGTCGTGCCGGGCGCGAGGTGGGCCCCCAGCCGGACGCGGTCGGCGTCCGCGACGCGCACGCCGGTCGGGACGACGTAGTCGACCATCCGCGGAAACTTGTCGACGCCGAAAACCGTGACGTGCCCCTTCGTGCTCCGCAGGGCGGCGCGGACCTCCTCGAAGCCCTCGACGGCGCAGGGGCCCGCGGACGTCCACACCACGTTCGGCAACACGCCGAAGAGGCCGTCGAGGTTCAGCGTCCGGGGCGCGCACACCCGCGCCGACAGCAGGTGGAGCCGCAGGTAGGCGTCCGGGACGGACGCCGGCGACGCGTCGAGGTCGATCTCGGTGCACACGACCTCGAGACTGACGCCCCGCTCGGCGTCGGTGGTCGTGGCGCCGCGCAGGGACGCCGGCGGCTCGTCGCCATCGGGCGAACCGAGCGCGGGGCGGGGATACCACACGTCGAGCACGTCGCCGCCGGAGGTGGTCGTCGCGAGGCCCCAGCCCCAGGCCGGGCGCGCGGACGCGGCGTTCTCAGTCATGCGCGTCAGCCTAGTGCGCTCCTCCGCCGTCGGCCGGGCGGGCTGTCCGAAGGCCCGGACGTCAGGACCAGGTAACGACCATCGGGTCGTCGATCACGTTGACCGCGTAGGCGCGATCAACCTCGAAGTTCACGGAGGACTCGGGGTTGACGAGACCGTTGTAGGTGACGTTCGCGGTCGCGCCCATGTTCATGTGGATGGTGCCGGACGCCGTCATGGTCGCCGGGTCGAGCGCGGGTGCGAAGCCCTCCCACGGGTCGTTGTTGACGCTGAAGCGCACCGATCCGTCCTCGACGACCACGCCTTCCCCTGCATCGACGCCGAACGGACAGTTCGCCGGCAGCGATTCGGTGGAGGCGACGCACTCGTCGAAGCGCGTGCGCACGGCGTTGAGGACGGCCTGGCTGCCGGCCTCGCTCAGCGCGAACTCGGGGGAGAGCTCGGCGGCGTCCGCCTGCGGGCTGGCCACCAGCGCGCTGGTGGTGCCGTTCAGTGTCAGGCGCTCGTGGGAGGACGCCGCGGTGTAGGTGCCGGGGAAGACGGGGTTGGTCGCCTCGGTGAGCTCGGCCCCGTTGACGGTGAGGTGGTCGGTCGTGGTGGTGGTGAGCTCGCCCAGGCCGTCGGTGAGGTGCCAGGTGGTGCGGCCGTCGCCGGTCATCGGCAGGGTGAGCTGGACGGCCTCCTCGCCGATGCGGTAGCTGACGTCGGCGCTCGCGGTCTCGCCCTCGGACGTCACGGTGCCGACGGTGATGTCGGTGATCGGAGTGGTCTCGGCGGAGGCCTGGAGCACCTCGTCGGTCAGCAGCGTCGTGTTGCTGGGCTGCTCGGCCAGCGTGGCCAGCGCGCCCGCGGCGTCGGAGCCCGCGACCGAGTTGAGGTACGTGGTGGCGGTGCTGCGGATGGCCTCGTCGCGCTGCGCGCGGCTCGTCGCGTCCCACCACAGCCAACCGCCCACGATGAGCGCGAGCAGCAGCAGGATGAGGCCGATGATCAGTCCCGTGCGCTGACGACGGGCGGGCTCGACGGCGGTCGGGGCACCCGCGGCGGTGCCGCCCACAGCGGTGGCGCCCACAGCGGCGCCGCCCGCGGCCACGCCCGACCCCTCGACGGCCGGGTCGATCCCCGGGGCGTCCAGGGCGGTTGCGTCGGGCCCGGCGGCGACCAGGGGCTCCTCGACCACGGCGTCCGGGTCGGCGGGTTCGCCAACCGGCAACTCGACGGTCGCGTCGCCGGGATCCCAGCCCTGCTCGGTCGCGTCGAACTCATCGGGGCGCGCGTCCTCGGGGCGCTGATCGCCTGTCATCTTGTCCTCCTCCGGTGTGTGGGCACCATCAGTCATGATGCCAGCAGGGGCGGGCCAACGCCCAACGCTAGGCTGCAACCATGGCTCTGGATCCCACCGGCGACCTGGTCGATCTGCTGGCCGCGATCGTCGACATCGAGTCCGTCAGTGGCAACGAGCGGGCGCTCGCGGACGCCGTCGAGGACGCCCTGGGCGGCCACCCCCACCTCGAGCTCACCCGCGACGGCGACGCCGTCGTCGCCCGGACGAACCTGGGCCGGGGCTCGCGCGTCGTCGTCGCCGGGCACCTGGACACGGTGCCCGTGGCCGACAACCTGCCCTCGTGGCGCGAGGGCGACCTGCTCTTCGGCCGCGGCACCTGCGACATGAAGGGCGGCGTCGCCGTCGCCCTGGCCGCCGCCGTGCGGCTCCCCGAACCGCGCCACGACGTCACCTGGATCTTCTACGACCACGAGGAGGTCGAGGCCGCCAAGAACGGACTCGGCCGGCTGGCACGCAACCGGCCAGACCTGCTCGCCGGCGACTTCGCCCTCCTCATGGAGCCCACCGGCGCCCGCATCGAGGGCGGCTGCCAGGGCACCCTGCGCTGCGCGCTCACCCTGACCGGCACCGCCGCCCACTCCGCGCGCGGTTGGCTCGGCCACAACGCCATCCACGACGCCGCGCCCATCCTCGCCACGCTCGCGTCCTACACTCCGCGCCGCGTCGAGGTGGACGGCCTGGAGTTCCGGGAGGGCCTCAACGCCGTCTCCATCAGCGGCGGCATCGCCGGCAACGTCATCCCCGACCGCTGCGTCGTGACCGTCAACTTCCGCTTCGCCCCGGATCGCAGCGTCGCCGAGGCGGAGGCGCACGTCCGCGAGGTCTTCGCCGGCCACGCATTGACCGTGACGGACGCCGCCCCCGCGGCCCGGCCGGGACTCGACCTGCCCGCCGCCCGCGACTTCCTGGCCGCCGTGGGCGGGGAGCCCCGGGCCAAGTTCGGCTGGACCGATGTCGCCCGCTTCGCCGAGCTCGGCGTCCCGGCGGTGAACTTCGGCCCGGCCGATCCGGGCAAGGCGCACGCCGACGACGAGCACTGCCCGGTCGCCGACCTGCACACCTGCCACGACGCGTTGCTGCGCTGGCTCAGCTGAGGCCCCATTACGCTGGGCCCGTGACGAAGAAGCGAAAGGGCACTCGCCAGGGACCGGTGATCCGGCGCGCCGATCAGGTGCAGCAGACCACGACCGACCAGCGCCTGCTGCAGGCGAAGGGCGACACCGACTGGGTGCACTCCGACCCGTGGCGCGTGATGCGCATCCAGTCGGAGTTCGTGGAGGGCTTCGGCACGCTCGCCGAGCTCGGCCCGGCGGTGTCGGTGTTCGGCTCGGCCCGCACGCCGCGCGACCACCCCCTCTACGCCGAGGGCGTCCGGCTCGGGCGCGCGCTCGCCGAGGCGGGCTACGCCACCATCACCGGCGGCGGCCCGGGCCTCATGGAGGCCGCCAACAAGGGCGCGGCCGACGCGGGCGGGACGTCCGTGGGGCTGGGCATCGAGCTGCCCTTTGAGGACAAGCTGAACAAGTACGTCACGCTGGGCATCAACTTCCGCTATTTCTTCGTGCGGAAGGTGATGTTCCTCAAGTACGCCCAGGGCTTCGTGGTCATGCCGGGCGGCTACGGCACGCTGGACGAACTCTTCGAGGCCCTGACGCTGGTGCAGACGCAGAAGGTCACCTCCTTCCCACTGGTGCTCTTCGGGCGTGAGTACTGGGGCGGCCTCATCGACTGGGTCGAGCGCCACCTGCGCGACGATGGCTACATCAGCGCCGACGACCGCGACATGCTGCACCTCACCGACGATGTGGACGAGGCCGTCGGGATCATCGCCGGCCACGCCCGCGACCAGGCGCGGCTCGCGGAACAGCTGGCCGAGGAGGACGGGACCGCCGACGGGGTCGCCCCCGCCGGGGCTCCCGACGAGGCGCTGCGGACCGGCGGCATGTGATGGAGTGGTTCCTCTGGGCGGTGGTCGTGGCGGTGTTGGGGCTGGGTGCCGTGGTGGCGTCCGGACGCCTCGGGTCGCTGCCCGAGGCGGTGCGGGACGCCCCCGTCCCGGCCCTTCCCGAGGGGGATCTGTCCGCCGACGACCTGCGCGGCGTCCAGTTCCAGGTGGTCGCCCGGGGCTACTCGATGGCCCAGGTCGACGAGGTCCTGGCCCGGGTGGAGGACCAGCTGCGACGCGGCGTCCGCCTTGATTCCGCGGCCGAGGGCTGGGAGCCGCCGGCCCCGGCGAGGGTTCCGGACAATCCTCCACCGTCTGCGATAATGACTCCAGACGAGTTCTCGCAGCAATCAGAGAGGGAGAACGATGGCAGCAATGAAGCCCCGCACGGGTGAGGGTCCGATCGAGGTCGCGAAGGAGTCCCGCGTGATTGCGATGCGCATCCCCGCCGATGGTGGAGGCCGGCTGGTGATCGAGATGAACGCGACCGAGGCGGCGGAACTGCTGGAGGCTCTCAAGGCGGTCGTGGGCTGA
>JAKDIK010000135.1 GCA_030450535.1 Propionibacteriaceae bacterium | reverse complement strand
GATCGGGACGCGGACGCCGGCCGGCGCGTCCGCCCAGAGGCGCTCGGCGACGTACCGCGTCCGGTCGTAGGACCCGTGGACCGGGTGGTCGCGCACCTCCTGCTCCTTGAGCAGGCGGCGTTCGCCGGTGTCGAGGCGGTACTCCCAGACCGAGGGTGGGGAGGTGAGTGATTCGTGGCGCAACCGGATGCGGTCGGTGTCGGAGTCGGGGGCGTCGTCCGCGGAGACGTCGTAGAGGGGTTCGTCGAAGGTCAGTTCCCGCGGCGTACCGAGGGAGCCGTCGGGATGCCGGTCGAGGATGCGAATGCCGGGCAGGCCGGCCGTCCGGTGGTTGACCACGACCGCGGCGTCATAGACCGACACCTCGACCAGACGCGTCTCGGGATCGTGGGGGATCACGGTCTGCCAGGGGGCGGCGGGGTCGTCCAACCCCACGCGGGCGAGGGTGAATTGCGGGGCGTCGTCATTGTGGAGGATCCACAGGGCGTCCGGACCGACCTCGACGGAGTACTCGACGCCCTGGCGGCGGGGGGCGACGCAGCGGGGGGCGGCATCCGGCTCCGCGGCCGGCACGAGGTGGGCCTCCGAGGTCGTCTTGCTGCCGAGCTCGATCACGATCCAGCGATCGTCCCGGGACGAGCCGACGCCCAGCCAGAAGCGCTCGTCGGGCTCGGCCAGGACGAGGGCGTCCTGGCCGCCGGCCACCGGGTGCCGCCAGATCTCGTGCGGGCGCCACGCGGCGTCCACGCGCGTGTGGAAGATCCAGTCCTCGCCCGCCCAGGCGCCGCCGGCGCCGATGCCGGTCGGTCCGGCGTGGACGGCGCCGGTGGCGAGATCGAGCACGAAGAGGTCGAAGCGCTCGTCGCCGGTGAAGTCGACCGAATAGGCCAGCTGGTGGCCGGCGGGGGAGACCTCGGCGAGGCCCATGGCGCAGTAGTCGTGGCCCTCGGCCAGGGCGTTGACGTCGAGCAACACCTCCTCGGCGGAGTGCGGTTCGGTGACATCCGGGATCTCATCACGCGAGGTCGCGGGCAGACGGCAGTAGCGCGCGTAGTCGAGGCCCTCGGTCGTCCTGGTGTAGTACCAGTGGGCCGAGCCGTCGAGGTGGCGCACGTGGAGCGGGACGGAGAGATCCGTCTGCTTGGTGCGTGCGCTGATGTCGCCGTAGATCTCCTCGCGCAGCGGGGCCAGGTGCTCGGTCACGGCCTCGGCGTAGGCGTTCTCGGCGGTGAGGTAGGCGAGGAACTCGGGGTCGGTCTTGTCGGCCATCCAGGCGTAGGGGTCCTCGACCGGATCGCCGTGGACCTCACGGGTGAAGGGACGCTGCGGCGCGTCGGGGGGTGTGAATCGATCGTCGGGCACGGCGTCAAGGCTAGCCGGACGGCTTCCACGTCCCCATTTGGGTGGGCCCTGTCTTCGTGACACAATGGCCAATGCGTCCAGCCGTTGACAGGTCCCGGCCGGTGCGCGCCCAAGTATCGCCGAATCCAGGGGAGGGCATAGGTGTCTCCACGCGCCACGTCCGCATCGTCCAGCAGTGTGAAGCCGACCCGGAGCCGCGCCAAGGCCGCGCCGGCGGCGTCCGAGGAGGCCACGGAGAACGTGACCCCGCTCGCCGGTCGTACGCGCAGTCGGCGGGCGCCGGCCAAGGGGGTCAAGCCGGCCACAGGGAAGAAGGTTGAGGCGCCCGACGAGGTGATCGAGACCGATGGTGAGGGCACGGAGATCGACGAGGCCCCCGAGAACCTGCGCGACGAGGTGGATCTCACGGCGGCCGAGGAGGTCGACGAGGTCGAGGAGACGCCGACGGTCGCCGAGGTGCTGAGCCCGGAGCGCATCAAGGACGTCAAGTTCGCCCGCGAGGGGGACGACGTGGTGCTCACCGTGGGTGGCAAGAAGCGCAGCCTGGACGACGTGGACGAAAACGCGTTCGACCAGCGCGAGGCGGCGAAGGAGGAGAAGGAGCTCACCGAGGACGAGGGCTTCGTCGTCTCCGACGCCGATGACACCGACGAGCCCGAGCAGCAGGTGATGGCCGCGGGCGCCACGGCCGACCCGGTCAAGGATTACCTCAAGCAGATCGGCAAGGTCGCGCTGCTGAACGCCGAGCAGGAGGTCACGCTCGCGAAGCGGATCGAGGCGGGTCTGTTCGCGGACGAGTCGCGGACGGAGGGCCGCGTCAAGGCGAAGGACTCCGAGGATTTCGAGTGGATCGTCGAGGACGGCCGCCGCGCGAAGAACCACCTGCTGGAGGCAAACCTGCGCCTGGTGGTGTCGCTGGCGAAGCGGTACACCGGACGCGGCATGCTCTTCTTGGATCTGATCCAGGAGGGGAACCTGGGCCTCATTCGCGCGGTCGAGAAGTTCGACTACACGAAGGGCTACAAGTTCTCCACGTATGCGACGTGGTGGATCAAGCAGGCGATCACGCGCGCCATGGCCGACCAGGCGCGGACGATCCGCATCCCGGTGCACATGGTGGAGGTCATCAACAAGCTGGCCCGCGTCCAGCGCCAGATGCTGCAGGATCTCGGCCGCGAACCCACGCCGGAGGAGCTCGCCAAGGAGCTCGACATGACGCCGGAGAAGGTCGTCGAGGTGCAGAAGTACGGCCGCGAGCCGATTTCGCTGCACACGCCGCTGGGTGAGGATGGCGATTCGGAGTTCGGCGATCTCATCGAGGATTCCGAGGCCGTCGTGCCCGCCGAGGCCGTGAACTTCACGCTGCTGCAGGAGCAGTTGCACGACGTGCTCGACACGCTGAGCGAGCGGGAGGCGGGCGTCGTGAGCATGCGCTTCGGCCTCACCGACGGCCAGCCGAAGACCCTCGATGAGATCGGCAAGGTCTACGGGGTCACGCGCGAGCGCATCCGTCAGATCGAGTCGAAGACCATGAGCAAGCTGCGGCATCCGTCGCGCTCGCAGGTGTTGCGCGACTACCTGGACTGATGCCGCCCCGCATCCGCAGTGCCACTGCGCTCGACCTTGAGGCGATGGCGGCCATGAAGGACGCTGCGTGGCGCGAGACCTACCCCGGCCTGGTGCCCGACGCCGTCCTGGCCGGGCTGGACGCGCGGCGGCCGCGCGTCGTCGAGCGCTGGGGACGCGAACTGCGCGACGGCGCCTCCTACTGGGTGGCGGTCGACGAGGGCGGGATCGTGGGCGTCACGCACGCCTGCGTGGCCCCGGAGCCGCCCCGCGGCGTCCCGCTGGAGCTCGCGATGCTCTACCTGCTCGAGCGGGTGAAGGGGACCGGACTGGGTCAGGCCCTGCTCCACACGGCGATCGGGGACGCTGACGCCCACCTGTGGGTTCTGGAGGGCAATCGTCGTGCGATCGCCTTCTACACACGAAACGGCTTCATTCCCGACGGTGCCGCCAAGGATGTCCCCGGCATGCCGGGCGGCGTCCGGGAGATCCGGATGGTGCGCTGCGCGGAACCCGACGAAGCGTGACCGCAACGGCTACTCGCTCCCGCCGCCGGTGAGCTGATCGACGAAGCACCAGCGCCAGTTCTCGCCGGGCTCGATCGAGCGCATGACGGGGTGACCCGTTGCCTCGAAGTGGGCGGTGGCATGCCTGCCGACCGAGGAATCGCAGCAACCGACGTGTCCGCACGTCAGGCAGAGCCGCAGGTGGACGGGGGTGAGGCCCTCTGCGACGCACTCCGGGCAGGAGTCCACCGTGAGCGGATGGACCGTGCACGGCGCCTCGCGGAGGTGCGCGCAGGGTTCCTCGGGCAGGCTCGGGCGCAGTGGGGCGGCGCTCACGAGATCCGCCCGGCGCGCGATCCGGGCCAGGCTGGCCTCCTCGGCGTCCAACGACCACAGGGCGCTGCTGATGACCTCGGCGTCCACATCGCCGGCGTCGCGGATGCGGAGGAGGTCGGCCCGCTCGCCCTCGAGGGCCGCCAGGCGCAGGCGCCGGAAGGCGTCCGAGGGCGTTTCGACCTCGGACTCGCGGCCCAGCCTCTCCCAGAGGGCGTTGTTGCGGAGGGACGTCATCTGCTCGATGCGGCGCATGACGTCCTTGTCCTGATCCCCGGCTGCGGCGTGGGCGGCCTCCAACCCGGCGCGGCTGACGCGCTCCATGACGACCGCCTCCTGCAGGGCGTCCTCGCGAGGGTCGGGCCCGGAGATGCCGAGCCGACGTGCGAGCGTCGGCAGCGTGAGCCCCTGGACGACGAGCGTGCCCACGGTGACGGCCATCGCCACGAGGATGAGGGCGGAGCGGTTGGGGAGGTCGCTGGGGAGGGTGAGCGCGGCCGCGAGCGTGACCACGCCGCGCATGCCGGCCCAGCCGATGATGACGCTCTCGCCCCAGTTGGCGGCCTGCCGCTTCTTGGCCATCACGCACACGCGGGTGGCCAGGACCCAGACGAGCCGGAGCACCATGACGCCGACGAGCGTCAGCACGCAGGCGAGGAGGATCCGCCCCCAGCCGAGGTCGTTGGCGGCGGCGTCCGAGACGATGCGGTGGACCTGGAGGCCCAGCAGCAGGAACACCGCGTTCTCGAGCAGGAACTGGATCATGGCCCAGTTGACGCGGGTGTTGATGCGGATCTGCCCCGAGTGCGGCAGCCTCGGCGACCAGTAGCCGATCGCCAGGCCCGCGACCACGACCGCCAGGACACCGGAGGCGTGGAGTTCCTCTGCGGGCACGTAGGCGACGAAGGGGACGACGAAGGTCAGCGCCGTGGCCAGGAGCACGTCGTGGAGCCGGGCCAGAGCCCAGACGGCGAGCTTGCCGACGATCAGCCCGACCGCGATCGCGACCACGACGGCCACGGCGAAGTCGCCGACGACCTGGCCGGTCGTGACGGTGGCGCTGATGGCGACGACGGCCGTCCGGAGGCTCACGAGGGCGGTGGCATCGTTGACGAGCGACTCGCCCTCGAGGACCGACACCACCCGTCGTGGCAGTCCGATGGACTTGGCGACGGCCGTGGCCGCCACCGCGTCCGGCGGGGCGACGATGGCGCCCACGGCGAACGCGACCGGCCACGACACCGGCAACAGGGCGTGGATGAGGACGCCGATCCCCGCGACGGTGAAGAGCACCAGCCCGACGCTGAGCCAGCCGATGGCCCTGATGTTCCGGCGGAAATCGATGAGCGACGACGTGACCGCGGACGCGTACAGCAACGGTGGCAGCAGGCCCACCAGGACCAGTTCGGGGGAGAGTTCGGGCGCCTCGATGAACGGCAGAAAGCTCGCGAGCACGCCCACCAGCATCAAGACCAGCGGCGCGTTGAGCCGCAACCGCTCCGCGAGCGCCGTGAGCGCCAGCACCGCGACGGTGAACGCGGTGAGCATCATGACGAGTTCCACGCGCGAAAGTGTGCCAGAGGCGCCCCCGCCGGCGCGGGGGTCGCTGGCCCGCCAGAAGTGCCTCGAAGGCGGCGAGGGCGGCGTCGGAGAACAGGACGAAGCGGATGTCATCGACGCCGGGCGCAGCCTCGGAGCGGACGGCGTCCGCGGCGATGCGGGCAACGTCCGTCACGTCCCAGCCCGTCCGGCCAGTCGGTCGCTCAGCCGCGGACGAGCGAGGCTGATCACCTCACGGGGTCGGTGCCTCACGGTGGCCCGTCACGACGGCCATCTCCACCGGGGTGACGGGCAGGGGATGGGTTGCGGTCACCTGGCCCGATGTGAGGTCCACGACGCTGAGGGTGTTGGCGGCCGCATCGGTGACGTACGCGAAACCGCCGGCCGCCTTCACGATCGGGCCGGGCTCCTGCCAATCGGCCTTCTCCTCCCAGGGCGAGATGACGGGCACCTCGTGCAGCAGCGTCCCGTCCTCGGCGAGCACGTTCAGTTCGCCGTCGTAGGTCAGCACGAGCGACTCGCCCGCAGAGCCCCGGGCGAGGGACCGGAACCAGTACGCGGAGCCGAGATCGACGAGGTTGACGAGGTCGGTGCGGGTATCGATCAGCGCGATGCGGGTGGGACGCTCGACGGGATCGGCGTCCGGGTCGGTCTTGTAGTCGCCCAGCACCACCGGCGACGCCTCGTGTCCGAACAGGTTGCCCGAGCGGGCGTAGGCATCGGGAACCGTCACCTTGTGCCACGCGGCGTCGCGGTAGACCACCGGGCCGTTGGTGCAGCCCAGCAGGACCACATCGCCGGACGCCGTCGGCGCGGCCGCGGCCTCGCCGTGGACGCCGGGGCAGTCCGTCGTCTCCGCGGCCACCGCGCCGTCGCGCAGCACCTGAACCGTGTGGCGCTCCTCCTCGGTGCCCTGGGTGGTGAGCATGCTGCCGTCCGAGAGTTCCATCGCGACGCCGTGGTGGGGCGCGTCGGTGGAGTGCGTCTCGATCACCCGCAGGGGGTCTCCGACGAAGCGGGAATCCATGACCTGGATCTCCCCGGTGCCATCGGCGAAGAGCGTCGTGCGTCCGGCGTGGACGACGACGTGGCCGGCGTGGGGGGCGTCGAATGCGGTGCCGGTCAGCCCGATCTCGGATTCGTAGTAGTGGTGGTGATCCCCGTGCCCCTTGGCCTGGATGCCCGCGTCGAACAAGCGGAAGGCGTCGCCGTCGCTGACGAAGACGTGCCGACCGTCACCCGCGTTGTTCAGGCGCAGGAAGCCCGGGTGAGGGGTGTCGGCGAGTTGCTCGCCGGTGGCGGGGTCAAGGGTGAGGAGTCCCCCCTCGTGGGCCAGCACGACGCGAGGGCTGACGGCGCGCACCTCGCGTTGGGGGCGCAGGACCTCCTCGGAGGGCGTCCCCTCGGCTGAGGTGGGTCCTGAGGGTGGGGGAGCGACGGCCACGGGCGTGGCGCTGGTGCAGGCGCTGAGCGCAAGGCAGCCGGTCAGGGTGAGCGTGGCGAGAGTGTGGAATCGTGGCATGGCCCCATCGTAGAACAGAATGAGAATCATTCTCCCATATGCCCGGGCGCGATCGGGAAGCCTGCATCCGACCTGGCGCAGGCGCGCTCGCGCGAAGGTCGCTACGTCAGCGACGTGACCGCCGTCCGGAAGGCACCGAGGGCGTCGTCGGAGAACAGCACGAAGCGGACGTCCTCGACACCCGGGGCTTCGGCGGCGCGCACGGCGTCCACCGCGATGCGCGCGACCTCGCGGACGTCCCAGCCGTAGACGCCCGCGCTGACCGCCGGGAACGCGATGGACGCCGCCCCGAGCCCCGCCGCCACCTCCAGCGAGCGGGCGAAGCAGGACGCGAGCAGCGCCGGATCGGTCTGCCCGGCGTGGCGGTTGGGCCCCACCGT
>JAKDIK010000134.1 GCA_030450535.1 Propionibacteriaceae bacterium | reverse complement strand
CACCATCAGCGTGAACACCGTCATCCCCAGCACGAGCCGGGACGCCGGCGTCCGAGCGACTCGCCCACGCCCAGCCCGACCCCGATCGCGGCGGGACGCGACGACCCCGCCACCGCCACGACCACCGGCACGAAGGGGTCCACGCCCGCCTCGGACAACCGGTCGACCAGGGCATCCACGAGCGCCTCATGCGGTCCCAGCGGGCCGGTCGACACCGCGTGTCCGGGATGCCGCCCCACCGCCTCTTCGACATCGACCTCGACGTGATAGCCGAGGGTGAGCAGCACCGGCACGACCACGACGGCGTGATGCGCCGCGACCAGCGCGTCCACCACGTCACCCAGCACTGGCGTCTGCACGTCCACATAGGCGTCACGCACCTCGACGCCGGGGAGGCGCTCACGGGCCGCGGCGGCGATCGCGAGCGTGGTCGCACGGCCGTCCGGGTCGTCGGTGCCGTGCGCGCACACCACCAACGCGGGTCGAGCCGTCATGGGGCCACGGTAGCGGCGGGATTCACGATGTGACGGCGAGGCGGTAACCGCGCCGGGGGACGGTCGTGACGAGCTCGCGGTTGCCCAGGCTGCTGCGCAGGCGCGCCACCGCCACCTCGGCGGCGTGCGGGTCGGCCGAACTGCCGGGTAGCAGGGCCAGGATGTCCCCGCGGCTGACGACGCCGCCGCCGGCCGCGACGAGGGCGTGCAGCACGCCCCACTGCACCGGGCTGAGCGGCAGCACGCGGCCATCCAGGCTGGCCCAGCCGCGCTTCAGCCGCAGCAACCCGCCGACGGTCGCCAGCTCCATCACCCCGCGGCCGGTCAGGGCTGACGTCAGCTCGCGCACCAGGGCGCCCATCCGGAACCGGTCCGGGATCAGCGGCGCGATCCCCCGCTCCTGAAGGGGGGCCGCCGTCACCGGGCCGACCGTGGCCGCCAGCACCGGCCCCGCCAGGGCCATGACCACGGCGTCCTGCCGACCCTCCCGCTCCGCGGCCGCCAGGAATTCCGCGGCCCCCGGCGCCGACGTGAAGACGACGGCGTCCACCTCGGCGTCGGCGACCAGTCGGACGCCGCGCCGCACGGCTTCGACGTCCGGCGGCGGACCCCACCGGTACACCACCAGGGGCGTGACCCGCGCGCCGAGCTCGGTGAGCAGCTCGTCGATGCCGTCGGCACCCGAGCCGTGATGCTGGACGCCGACGTGCAGCCCGGCCGCCCCCTCGGCCTCGAACAGTTCCTTGATCTCGGCGGCGGTCTCCGACTGGGCCACCCAGTCGGCGGTCAACCCCGCCCCGTGGATGGCTCCCTGCGCCTTCGGTCCGCGCGCGATGAGCCGCGCCCCGCGCAGCACCGCCAGCAGATCGGCGTGGACGCCGGCCGCGTCCGCCGCCTCCAGCCATCCCCGAAAGCCGACGCCCGTGGTGGCCACGACCACGTCGGGCGGGTCGGCGATGAGCCGGCGCGTCCGGGCGAGGAGTTCCTCGTCGTCGACGTGCGGCACGATCGACAGCACGGGCGCGTGAATCACCTGGGCGCCGCGGCGTTCCAGGGCGGTACCGAGCTCCGTGGCCCGCCGCTTGGCGGTGAGCAGCACGCGGCACCCGGACAGCGCCGGGGGCTCGTGTTCCATCGCACCTCCTGGGCTGGGGGATGGCGCAGGTCGTGGCCCCGAGACTACGGGCCGCGCATGGCGGACGCGCGACGGCCGTGTTTCGGCTCTGCTACAGCCCGCCTCAGCCTGGACGCCCCGCCCTCAGGCCACGGCAGCCCCCTCGTCCGGCAGCTCCCCGGGCGGGTTCTCCTCGACCCGCGCTGCGATCAGCGTCTCGATCAGGCGGCACACGTCGCCGGTGCAGCTTCCGCAGCCGGTCGAAGCCCGGGTCGCCTCGGCCACCGCCTGGTGCGTGCTGGCACCCTCACCGACCGCCGCGGCGATCGTCCCCTTGCTCACCGCGTTGCACCGGCAGACCACGGCCTCATCCGGCAGCTCCAGGACGGACGCCGCGGGTGCGGCCCCGGCCAGCGGCCGGGCGAGCAGCGCCGCCGGATCATCGGGCACCGGTGTTCGTGCGTCGAACGCCACCGTCAGGTCGGCCGCGGCCTGCGGGTCGCCGACGCACGTGGCCCCGACCAGCACTCCATCCGCCACGGCGATGCGGACGCGCCGACGGCCGGCCGCGTCCACGAGACCGAGCACGCGCGGCGCCCGGAGGGCGAACTCGTCGACCGGGAACTCCCCCATGGACACCGCCTCGATCCCGTCCGCCTTGAGCCGCACCACCCCGCCGTCGAAGCCCAGGGTGGGTCGGGGGCGCCGGCGGCCTCCGATCCGCTCGGCGAGATGGTGGGCCAGGACGCGCGCCTGCTCCCAGCCGGGCCCGACGAGGCCCTGACAGCCCCGGCCGGTCTGGGCGCAGTCACCGATGGCATGGATGTCGGGATCGTCGGTGCGGCACTCGGCGTCGACGAGGAGCCCGCGACGCACGGCCAGCTCGGCGCCGACGGCCAGCGCGATCCGCGGCTCCACGCCGATCGCCACGACGACGAGATCCGCCTCGATGCGGCGATCATCGGTGAGCCGGAGGCTCGTCAGGGAGTGGTTCCAGCGGCGCTCGACGCCCGCGACGCGGCAGTCGGTGAGCACGGCGACGCCGTGATCGGCCAGGCTCGCCGCCACGATGCGGCCGCTGAGCGGGTCGAACTGCCGGTCGAGAGGGGCGACGCCACGATGGATCACCGTGACTCTGCTGCCCGCCCGGCGCAACGCCACCGCGGCCTCGATGCCGAGCAGGCCGCCGCCGAGCACCACCACCGAGGCCCCATCCTCCGCGGCGGCACGGATGTGCTGGGCGTCGGCCCACGTCCGCAGCGCCGTGACGTCCGGCATGGGGTGACCCTGTGGATCCTTGAGCCCCTCGATTGTGGGAAACACCGGCGCCGCCCCGGTCGCGAGCACCAGCGTGTCGAAGGGGTGATCGATGCCCGTGGCGTCCGTCACGACGCGACGCACGCGGTCGATCGCCGTGGCGCGGACGCCGGCGTGCACCCGAGTGCCGCGCACCTCGGGCAGGGTGAGTCCCGTCAGGTCGAGGCGTCCGGAGAGCACGTCGGGCAGCAGGATGCGGTTGTAGGCGGCCTGCGGCTCATCGCCGAGCACGGTCACGGCCAGGCCCGGCAGCTGATGGGCGGCCAGCTCGGCGACGAAGCGATGGGCGACCATGCCGTGGCCGACCACGACGATGCGGTGGGTCATGCGGCGTCCCCCGGGGTGTCGGCCGTCGCCGGGGGCAGGCCAGCGAGGCGTTCGAGGCGGACGGTCGCCACCTTGAGTTCGGGCATCCCCGAGACGGGATCGACCGCCGGGTTGGTGACGCGGTTCACCGCACCACGTCCGGGGTAGTGGAACGGCATGAACACGGTGTCGAGCCGTCCGCCCTCGCTCAACCGGGCCACGGCGTCGCACGACCCCCGCCGGGAGTGCAGGCGGACGCGAGCGCCCGGCTCGATGCCGAGCCGCTGGGCCAGGAGCGGATGCAGTTCCACGTAGCTTTCCGGCTCCACCGAGTTGAGCGCCGCGACCCGCCGGGTCTGGGCGCCGGACTGGTAATGCTGCAGCACGCGGCCGGTGCCGAGATAGAGGGGGTGCTCGGCGTCCAGGGCGTCATCGGGCGGGGTGTCGTCGACCGGGTGGAGCACCGCACGGCCGTCACCGGTGGCGAAGCGGTCGAGGAACACGCGCGGGCTGCCGGCATGGCCGGGCTCGGGGCAGGGCCAGTACAGCTCCTCCCCGGCGCGCAGCCGCGCATGCGAGAAGCCGGTGTAATCGGCGACTCCGCCGGAGCTGGCACGGGTGAGCTCGGCAAAGACCTCCTCGGCGTCGTCGGCGAACGCCACGGGGGCGTCCAGCCGGCGGGCCAGTTCGCGCCAGACCCACAACTCGGTGCGGACGCCGGGCGGCGGCTCGACCGCCTCGTCCCGGAGCAGCAGCCGGCCCTCAAGGCTGGTCATCGTGCCGGTCTCCTCGGCCCACTGGGTGACCGGCAGCACGACGTCCGCGAGGGCCGCCGTCTCCGACAGGACGAAGTCGCTGACCACGAGCAGGTCGAGCGCCGCCAACCGCTCGCTCAGCGGACCCACGTCGGGCGCACTCACCACCGGATTGGCGCCGTGGACGAGCAGTGCGCGCGGGCCGCCGGGCTGCGCCAGCGACGCCAGCAGCGCGACCGCCGGTCGGCCCGGTCCGGGCAGGGCGTCGGGGTCGACCCCCCACACACCGGCGACATGCCGACGCGCCTCGGGGTCGGCGATCGAGCGGTAGCCGGGCAACTGGTCGGCCTTGAGCCCGTGTTCGCGCCCGCCCTGGCCGTTGCCCTGCCCGGTGAGGCAGCCGTAGCCGGAACCCTCCCGTCCGGGCAGGCCGAGACAGAGGGCGAGGTTGATCGCGGCGGTGACGGTGTCGGTGCCATGGGCGTGCTGCTCGGCGCCGCGTCCGGTGAGCACGTACGCGCCGCGCCCGCCGCGCGACGGGCTCGCCGCCGCCAGCAGCCGCGCCGCCAGGCGCTGCTCGGCCACCGGGACGCCGGTGACGCGCTCGACCCGCTCGGGCCACCACGCGGCGAGGCTGGCACGCAGGGCGTCCACCCCGGAGGTGCGCTCGGCGAGGAACCCGTGATCCACCGCGCCGTCGGCCCACAGGATCTGCGTGATGCCCAGCAGCAGGACGAGGTCGGTGCCGGGCAGCGGGGCGAGATGCGCCCCGCCCCCGTCGTGGGTGAGATCGGCGGTCGGCGTCCGGCGCGGATCGATGACGATCAGCCCGCCCGCAGTCCGCGCCGAGGACAGATGCGTGACGAACGGCGGCATCGTCTCGGCTGGGTTGGAGCCGACGAGCAGGATCGCTTCGGCGTCGTCGAGGTCGGTCAGGGGGAAGGGCAGGCCGCGGTCCAGGCCGAACGCACGGCGTCCGCCGGCCGCGGCGGAGGCCATGCAGAACCGGCCGTTGTAGTCGATGTGCGGGGTGGCCAGGGCGACGCGGGCGAACTTGCCGAGCTGGTAGGCCTTCTCGTTCGTCAGCCCGCCGCCACCGAAGACTGCCACGGCCTCCGGGCCGTGCTCGTCGCGCAGGCGCCGCAACTCGCCGGCGACGAGGTCGAGCGCCTCCTCCCAGGTGGCGGGCGCGAGATCGCCCGCGGCGTCCCGGATGAGCGGCGTGGTCAGCCGGTCGGACGCGGTGAGGACGTCCGCCGCCGTCCAGCCCTTCTGGCAGAGCCGGCCACGGTTGGTGGGGAACTCCCGCGGCGCCACGGTCGCGCCGGTGGGCGTCGGTTCGACGACCATGGCGCACTGGAGGGCGCAGTAGGGGCAGTGGGTGGCCGCCATGGGGCTGGCTCCCGCCCTCAGACCTTGAGGGCGGCCAGCCTGGCGCCCGGCCGCAGGTAGAGGGCCCAGGTGAGGACGCCCATGAACAGGTAGGCGCCGATGAGCACCCACAGCGCCGCCTCGATGCCGCCGGTGGCGGTGGTGCTCATCGCGAAGCCGCGGGGGATGAGGAAGCCACCGAAGGCGCCGATCGCGCCGGCGATCCCGATGCAGCCGGCGGCGGCGCGGCCCGCGTGGAGCAGGGCGTCGGGCTCGGGGCCGGCCGTGCCTGCGAAGACGGCCGGGATCATGCGGTAGATCGAGCCGTTGCCGATTCCGGTGAACACGAACAGCCACAGGAACGAGATGAAGAACAGCAGGAACGACTGCTGCCGCAGGCCGAGGATCGCCCCGTAGGCGCCGAGCGCCATCGCCGCGAACGAAACGATCGTGACGAGGGCGCCCCCGAGACGATCGGACAACGAGCCGCCCAGCGGACGGGTGACCGACCCGACGAGGGCCCCCAGGAAGGCCAGCGAGAGGGTGACCTCGGGAAAGAGATTGGCGAGCAGGGTGGGGAACGAGCCGGAGTAGCCGATGAAGGAGCCGAAGGTGCCGATGTAGATGAACGAGATGAGCCACGTGTGCGGATGCTTCAGCGCGACGGCGTACGCACGGGGGTCGGCCTTGGCGTGGGACAGGTTGTCCATGTACTTCCATGCGCCGAAGGCGGCGAGCACGATGAGCGGAACGAACATGAGGCCGGCGCGGTCGAGGGCCAGGCCACCGCCCACGACCACGACGATCGGCACGGCGAACTGGACGGCCGCCGTGCCGATGTTGCCGCCCGCGGCGTTGAGTCCGAGCGCCGCCCCCTTCTCGCGGGCGGGGAAGAAGAAGGAGATGTTCGCCATCGACGAGGCGAAATTCCCGCCGCCGAACCCGGCCAGGGCCGCGATGGCGACCAGGACGCCGAACGGCAACTCGGGATGGTGGACGGCCCACGCCAGCGCGGCGGTGGGAATGAGCAGCAGCAGCGCCGAGACGATCGTCCAGTTCCGGCCGCCGAACCGCGGCACCGCGAAGGTGTAGGGGATGCGGAGCGTCGCGCCCACCAGCGACGGCGTCGAGACGAGCCAGAACATCTGGTCAACCGTCAGGGCGAAACCCGCGCCGTTCAGCCGCGGCACCACGATGCTCCACAGGGCCCAGACGGCGAAGCCGAGGAACTCGGCGAAGACGGACCAAGCGAGGTTGCGGCGGGCGATGGGGCGCCCGGCGGCGTCCCACTGGTCCCGATTCTCGGGATCCCAGCCGTCGATCCACTGGCCGGGACGGCGGGACAGGCCATGGTCGAGCGTCTCGACGGTGGCGGCGCGGGAAGCAGTGGTGGTCATGTCGCTCCTACGGGTCAGGTCTGGCACCGATGAGCGACGTTGCTCGTGGCATGACAGTAGGCACCGCGCGTTGCGGGTGATGACATCGCCGGTAACACCCGTGTCACCGCTCCCTCACTCACGACCACCCACCACCGTGAGACGTCTCTGCCCGAAGGCCAGGGCACGCGTCACCTCGGCCACGTACTCGGCTTGGGTCTCCTGACGCGCGAAGGCGATGCCGGCCCGGCGGGGAGGGTCACTCGGAGATGAGCCGCGAGATCACCTTGGGTTCGGCCAGGGACAGACTGCGCAGCGTCGGCACCGAGGTCGCGGCCACCGTGATGGTGCTGGTGACCACCAGCGCCACGGCGAAGGGGAGGACGGGGACGTCCAGCGTCGCCGCCGTGAGCCGCTGCCGCGGCGTGGCACCCGCGATCCCGGGGGTGAGACCGAACCCTGTCATGATGAATCCCAGGCAGACTCCGAGCCAGGCGGACCACGAGTCCCG
>JAKDIK010000367.1 GCA_030450535.1 Propionibacteriaceae bacterium | reverse complement strand
CGGCGGCGCCCAAGCGAGCCGGCGCAGGGTGGCGGGGGTGAGCAGGTTCTCCGGGGGGAGCGCGTGCTGCTCGGCCAGGGCGTTCACCGCCGGGCGGACGCGCTCCCAGCGGGCCGCGGCGTCCGGGTTGCTGCGGGCCCAGCTGCGCGGCGCCGGCAGCTCGTCGGACGCACCGCGACGGGGCGGCAGATCGGACGCCGTCATCGCGGCCACGCGGTCGAGCGCCTCGAGCCACGTGGACTCGTATCGGCTCGCCAAGCGCCATTTGAAGCCGGCGATGCGCCGTAGCTCGTCGCGGCCGAAGGAGACGCGCCTGGAGGCGTCCACGCTCACGCCGACCTCGGTGATCGCCTTGTCGCCGAGGATGCGGCCGGGGGCGCGATCAAGCTGCTGGGCGAGCTCGTCGCGCGCCGTCCACAATTCCCGGACCGCCGCGAGGCCGAGCGGCGTCCGCACGGCGTGCAAGCCGGAGCAGCGGCGCCACGGGTCGATGCGCCGCGTGGGCTCGTCGCCGGCGTGGGCGGCGAGGTGGGCGAACTCCTCCTCGGCCCAGCGCATCTTGCCGGCCGCCTCCAGCTCGGCGGCGACCCAGTCGCGCAGCTCGCCGAGCAGCTCGACGTCGAGGGCCGCGTAGGCGAGCCACGACTCGGGCAGCGGCCGCGTGGACCAGTCGGACGCCGAGTGCTCCTTGGCCAGCGACACGCCCAGCGCGCGCTCCAGCAGCGCGCCGAGCGCGACGCGAGGCAGGCCCAGTAGGCGTCCGGCCAGCTCGGTGTCGAACAGGCGCCGCGGCAGCATCCCCACCTCGGCGAGGCTGGGCAGATCCTGGGTCGCGGCGTGCAGGATCCACTCGGTGTCGGCGATGGCTTCCCGCAGCGGGCCCAGGTCGGCGCGGGGTTCTCCGTTCTCGAACGCGACCGGATCAATCAGGTGGGTGCCCGCTCCGTCGCGCCGCAGCTGGATGAGGTACGCCTTGGGGAAGTAGCGGAAGCCGTGGGCGCGCTCGGTGTCGATGCCGACGGGCCCGGTGCCTGCGGCGAGCCGGTGCATCGCCCGTGCCAGCGCGTCCGGGGTGTCGACCACCGCGGGCACGCCGTCGGCCGGCGCGGTCATCGCGCGCAGGGGGACTGCGCCGTCGTCGGCGGACGCGTCCTCGGTGGGCGCGCCCGGGCCCGGCGTCGTGCTCTCGGGGGGAATCATCGCTGCCGGCGACCTGCACGATGGGGATCGAGCGGGACGACTCCCTCGGGCAGCAGCGGCAGGCCCGCCACCATGCACAGCAGGTCCTGCCAGGCCAGCACGTGCGGCACGATGGCGGCGCCGTGCGTGAGCGTCGGCGTCCACGAGGCGCGGATCTCGACCTCGGAACGGTCCGGGTCGCCCTCCATCGAGCCGAACGACTTGGAGCTCACCGCGGTCACGGTTCCGCTCGGAGCGGTGTACCCGGCGTCGCGCTGGCCCAGGGCGTCCGTCAGCCAGGACCAACCCACCTCGGCGATGAGGGGATCGAGCGCGATCTCGGCGTCCACGATGGCGCGGGCGAAGGTGACGCAGCGGAACGTGCCGTCCCAAGCGGGGTTGCCCGCCGGGTCGTGCAGCAGGACGAGGCGACCGTTGCCGAGTTCGGACTGTGCGAGTTCGATATCGGCGGCGATCGCCACCGCGTGCGGTGCGATGCGCTGGGGGGCCGGGATTTCCTCGACGATCAACTCGGGACGCCACGACAACCCGAGCAGGGCCGTCACGGCGTCATTGAAGACGCCCGATTCCGGTCTGTTCACCCCCACACGGTTCAGGCTACGGGTCGGGCCGTGGGGGACCGGGGAGGCTCGCCGCGGGCCCCCGTCTCAGACGGACGGCGGCGTGTGAACCAGGCAGACCGAATTGATGCAGTACCGCTGATCGGTGGGCGTGTCGTAGCCCTCGCCCTCGAAGACGTGGCCGAGGTGGCTGTCACACGCGGCGCAGCGCACCTCGATCCGGGGCCGGCCGGGCAGCGAGTCGTCGCGCACGTACCGCACCCGCTCCTGCGTGGACGGCGCATAGAAGCTCGGCCAGCCGCAGTGCGAGGCGAACTTCTGCTCGCTGGTGAACAGTTCCGCACCGCACGCGCGGCAGGCGTAGGTGCCGGGGTCGAACGTCTTGTCATACTCGCCGGTGTGGGGCCGTTCGGTGGCTCCCTCACGGAGCACGGCGAACTCGAACGGGGTGAGCACCTCGCGCCACTCGCGCGGCGTGCGGACGACAGTGGGGGCGGGGGAGTCGGGCGTCGGCTCGGGCACGGGGACTCCTTCTGCTGGCCGGGGCCGGACGCCGCGTCGGCGCCGGCCAGCAGAAGGA
>JAKDIK010000366.1 GCA_030450535.1 Propionibacteriaceae bacterium | reverse complement strand
GGGCTGGAAGGCGGCGAACGGATGGGGCCGCGGGTAGGACGCCACGTGGACGGCCGACCCCGTCGCCCCCAGCAGCGAGCACACCTCGTCGATCGCCTCCCCGAGCCCGCCCAGCCGGTCGACGAGGCCGCGGGCGTGGGCGTCCGCACCGGTCCAGACGCGGCCACGGGCGACGGCACGCAAATCCTCGACATCCATGTGGCGGTCGTGGGCCGCCTTGGCGGTGAAGTCGTCGTAGATCCGGTCGAGCCACGCGTCGAGGATCGCCCATTCCTCGTCGCTGAACGGCTCCTGTGCCGACCACATCGCGGCGCGCGGCGTACCGGCGATCAGCGCCTGGTGGACGCCGATGCGCTCCAGCGCGTCGCGCACCACGAGCTTGCCCGCGAGCACGCCGATGGAGCCGGTGATGGTGCCGGGCGCGGCGACGATGCGATCGCACGGCATCGCGATGTAGTAGCCGCCGGAGGCGGCCACGGACGCCATCGACGCGACCACCGGCTTGCCCGCCGCCCGCACCTGAGTGATGTCGCGGCGCAGCGCGTCCGAGGCGATGGCGGAACCGCCGGGGGAGTCGATGCGCAGGACGATGCCCGCGACCGCCTTGTCCTGCGCCGCCGCGCGCAGGACGGCGCCCAAGCTGTCGGAGCCGATCTGCCGCTCGCCACCCGGACCGCTCGTCCCGTGGCCGACGACGATGCCGCCGATCGCCTCGATGACCGCCACGCCCGGCTTGGTCGACGGCTTGGGCAGTTGCTGGGCGAGCGCATGGAAGCGGCTCACCCCGTGGCGCTCGACGTAGCGCAGGGTGGGCTCCGCGACGCCGATCCGCTCACGGAGTGCCGCGTAGGCCTCGTCGCGGTAGCCGGCGTGGTCGATGAGCCCGCGGGCCACCGCGTCCTCGGGGGTCAGGGGGGCGTCCGCGATGGCCCGGCGGACGGCATCCGGGTCGAGGGAGCGGTCGGCGGCAACGTCGGCGACAAGCTGCTCAGTGACCGATTCGACCAGGCGGGTCAACATCTCGCGGTGCGGTTCGGTGAGGTCGGTGTGGGTGAACTGGTTGGCGGCGCTCTTGTACTCGTGGCGCTGCCCGAACTGCGGAACGACGCCGAGCTTGTCGAGGGTGCCCCGCACCAGGGTCGCGCTCGCCGTGAACCCCAGCAGGCCGAGCCCGGACGCCGGCTGCAGCCAGATCTCCTCGAAGGCGGTCGCCAGGTGGTAGCCGACCGAGCCGTCGACGAGCTCGCCGAACGTGGGGCTGAACGCAAGCGTCGGCTTGCCGGTGGCGCGGAACGAGCGGACGGCAGCGCGCAGCTCGTCCGACTGCGCGAGCGTGAGACCACCGCCGGGGATGAGGCCGATCAACCCGACGACGGACGCGTCCGTTTCGGCCCGGCGGAGGTGCTCCACGAGCATCCGGAGCTGCGGCGTTCGCAGTGCGCGGAGGGCCGCGAGCGGGTTCGTCGGGGACGCCTCGGCAACCCCGCGGCCGAGGTCGAGCTCGAGCAGCACCTTCTCCCCGGGGCCGCCCGGCACCTTGTCGGCCAGGGGCAGTCGCGCGAGCAGTCCGTCCAACGCTGAGGGCAGCTTCATGGGGCCAGCCTAGGCGTGAGCGACGCGCTTCCCCGGGGGTGGGCGGCGTGACCCGTGGCGCGATGCCGGCTCCTCAGGCGGCGACGGGGTGGTCGGGGAGCTCGGTTTGGGCGTCGAAGAGGACGCGGACACATTCGAAGAGGCTGAATCCGGCGCCGCCGTGGCGTGGGGTGAGTCGGTCGGCGGAGTCGTCGTCGGCGTCGTGGGCATCACCCGTGGTGTACGTGTGGTGCGCGAGGGTGTATTCGAGTTGGTCGACGGGGGCGTCCTCGCGCCAGGTGCCCGTGAGGGGTTGTCCGTCGGGGAGGTGGAACGTGTGCCGGTGGACGCCGCTGCCCGGCGTGATGATCAAGCCGCCTTCGTGGACCAGGACGTGGTGGCGTCGGCACAGGAGCAGCAGGTTGTCGAGGTCGGTGGCGCCGCCGTGGGACCACGGGGTGCGGTGATGGGCGTCGAGGTGTCGGGTCTGGTGGCATCCGGGGAACTGGCAGGTGCCGTGGTCGCGGACGGCCAGCGCACGCCGCTGGGCTCGGGTCGCGAGCCGTGTGGTGCGGCCGAGGGCGAGAACGGTGCCGTGCCGGTCGGTGAGGGCGCCGAGGAGGCGACTGGTGCAGGCGAGGCGTTGGGCAGTGGCGGCTTCGATGGGTCCGTGGCCGACGACATGGCAGGTTCCGCCGGCCAGGGTGCTGCGCGGACGCGGCGGGGGGCCGGTCGGCGCGTCACCAGGGGCGGGGGCGACCTCGCCGATG
>JAKDIK010000365.1 GCA_030450535.1 Propionibacteriaceae bacterium | reverse complement strand
GCGTGGGGACGCGGGCCGGAATGGTGATGGGTCCCAAGCGGATCGGCGGCGCTCGAATTGTCGATTGGAAAAGCAAAAGGATTTCAGCGGGAGACCCACAAGGGGGCGCATTACCGGCTCTGGACGGCCGCGACGGGTGGACGGCGTGCGCACGGCCTCAGCCCAGCGGCCGCGCGATCGCGTCGGACGCCGCGACCGCCCCGGCGATCCGGGGTCGTAGGCAGCGCGCTCGGCGAGAGTACTCGCATCGGGTTCGGGCACAATGGCGGGCATGTCCCACGCAACGGCGGCCCTCTGATGCCCACCTCCATCACGTGGGAGGGCGCCTGGCTGGCCCTGCAGATCCTGGCCGCGGGCGTCGCGGCGTCCTATCTGATCCGCTGGGCAGTGAGGTCGCTGTTGTTGTGGCGGGGGCGCGGTCCCAGCTCGGCGTCGGTCTTCGGCCGTGTGGTGCAGTGGGTGGTCGTGTTCGCCGCGCTGAGCACGGCGATGACGGTGGTGTTCCCGAGCGTCCGACCGGTCGACATCCTCGGGGGCATCACGATCGTGTCGATCGCCGCCGGCATCGCCTTCCAGACCGTGCTGGGCAACATGTTCGCCGGCTTGGTCATCCTGGCGCGCGACCGCTTCCGGATCGACGACCAGATCTCCGTCGGCGACCTGCGCGGCACCGTGGTCGCCATCGGCCTGACGTCCACGGTCGTGCGTACCTTCGACGGGCAACTCGTCGTGGTGCCCAACACCGTGCTGCACGACGAGGTGGTCACGGTGCAGACGGGCTACGCGCAGATTCGCAGCACCGTCTCGTTTGCCCTCGATGAGAAGGCCGACTTCGAGCACGCGCGTCAGGTGGCCCTGCGGTCGCTGGCCGACCTGGCAGGGGTGCTCGACGATCCCGAGCCCAAGGCGCTGCTCACCGAGGTCGGAGACGGGTACGTCAGGCTGGAGCTCCGCTTCTGGACGGGTTCGCTCCAGCTCGAGACGCTCGAGGCCCGCAACCTGGTGGTGTCCGGTGTGCTGGAGTCATTCCAGCGCGAAGGCGTGGCCACGAAGGCGTCCACCGTGGTCGTCGAGGCCGGTCCGCACTTGTCGCGGCTGCTGGGGGAGCGGCTTCTCGACGACGGCGACGGCCAGGATCGCGATTCCGCCGTTCACTAGCATGGACGCATGGCGACGAAACGGAAGTCACAGCGAAAGGTCCTGATCACCGGCGCGACGGGAGGGCTGGGCGTCCTGCTCGAGGAGCGTCTGGGGGAGGACTACGACCTCGTCACCCAGGGTCGCACCCCCCGGAACGAGCACCAGGAGAAGACGCTCATCACGGCCGACCTCGAGGACTACGCCGAGGTGTTGGGCCTCATGAAGGGCGTCGACACAGTGGTCCACCTGGCGGGAGCGGCCTCCCCGGAGGCGGAGTGGGACGCTGTGCTCGCGGCGAACATCGTCGGGCTGCGCCACGTGCTGGAGGCCTCCCGGGAGGCCGGCGTCCGGCGGGTCGTCTACGCGTCGTCGAACCACGCCATGGGCATGTACGACCGCGACGGTGAGTGGCCGGTGTACCCGCACCAGTTGCCGCGCCCGGACTCCCTCTACGGCGTGTCGAAGGCATTCGGGGAGACGCTCGGCCGGTACTACCACGACAAGTTCGGTCTGGAGTTCATCGCGCTGCGCATCGGCTGGATGAGCGACGACCCCATGTCGGTGGACGAGGACATCCTGCACGCCATGTGGTTGAGCGAGAACGACTGCGAGCACGTGGTGCGGCGCGCGATCGAGGCCGAGGTGCGCTTCGGGTTGTACTACGCGATCTCGGACAACCCTAACCGCCGCTGGGATCTCACCAACACGATGCTCGAGCTCGGCTACCGGCCCCACGACTCGTGGACCGATCGCACCCGCGAGCCCGAGGTGGTCGTCGAGGGCGGTGCGGACGTCCGGGAAAGCTGGCCGGAGGGCAGCTGACCACCACACCGTAGGCTGGCGCCCATGGCGATCGAGATGGACGCGGACACCTTTGAGGCGCACGTCCGCGACGCCATCGGCACCGTCCCCACCGAGCTCATGGACCTGCTCGACAACTGCGTCATCGTGGTCGAGGACGACGCGCCCGACGACGATCCCGAGCTCCTCGGGCTGTACGAGGGCACCCCGCTCACCGAGCGCGGCTCCTGGTACGGCGGCGTCCTGCCCGACCGGATCATCATCTTCCGCAACCCGACCCTGGCGATCTGCGACACGATCGAGGACGTCATCGACGAGGTGCACATCACGGTCGTCCATGAGATCGCGCACTTCTTCGGTATCGACGACGACCGGCTCCACGACCTCGGCTACGCGTGAGTCGGACGCC
>JAKDIK010000133.1 GCA_030450535.1 Propionibacteriaceae bacterium | reverse complement strand
TCCAGTCGAGGTGGATCACGGCGCGGGGTCGGTCGCCGCCGTGGGTGGGGGTGGCTTCGGCACGTTGGAGGGCTTGCGCCATGGCGTGTAGGGCGTCGGCGCGTCGCATGCCGGGTGTGAGGAGATCGGAGGCAGGGTCGATGGCTTCGGCGCCGCGTCGGATCTGGTCGGCGAATGCCTCGATCACGGTGCGGACGGTTTCGGCGTGGGCGTGGGGCAGGCTTCCTCGCAGCAGCACGGACCCGGCGTGGTCGGGGGTGAAGGAGAAGAACCTGTTGCGGGTTGCGTCGCGGAGTTCGCGTTCCAGCCGGTCCGTTTCGGTTGCCTCGGCGATCTCGGGGGCGATCACGTCGAGGAGGTGTCGGGCGAGTCGTCGCAGCTCGGTTGAGTTGTGGCTTTCAGCGAACCCGACCATCAGCTCTTCGGCTTCGGCCAGCTGCTCGACGGGTAGCTCACCGGGCAGATGATCGAGCACGCTCGTGATCGCGGTTGCCTGAGCGGGCAGCGTGCGTCCGGTGTTGACGGCGTCGGCGACCTGGGGGAAGCGGCGCCATTGTTGCCCGTTCCGTACGAGGGTGGCGGCCTCGTTGCGGGTGTACTGCGCCACCTCGGCCAGCCAGGTCGCCGTGCTGGTGCCGTGGGCGCGGGCGGCGACCTGGTCGTTCTCGACTCCGGCGATCAGGGCGGTCTGCCAGGCGGTCACCCGGCTGGTCAGCCGGACTGCTTCATGGGCCACAGCGAGCCGGTCACGATCCGACGCCAACCGGAGCCGGTCATCGGTCAGTGCGTCCAACACAGCGTGCATCACGGCGACCAACTCCAGGTCATCGAGATGGGACAGCTGCTCTTCCATGACCATCACGCTACGACCCGGCTCCGACACTTTCCGGCGTCCAAACCCCACCCACAGCCTCATTCAGGTCACGAATAGGTAACAGAGTTGCCCACGATTCGAACGAAGCTGACGCCAGGCACGCCCAGCCCCATCAGCGCGGGGTGGCGGATGTCAGCTCACCGGGGGCGGTGAGCTGCTCGAACGCGACCGCCTGCTGACGGGCGAGCTCCAGCAGCGCGAGGAACGGGCGACACGAACTGGCGGCGTAGGTTGCTCGGCGACGACCAGCCGGTCCTCGGCGTCCGCGACGAGCGCACGGAACGTTGAGGCTGCGTTCGACCGGGGCGATGGGGATGCCGCCTCGGAGCAGGCTCCGAGGCGCCCCGGACCGGCGCAGCTCCGGACGATGACGTCCGCCTGCTCGGCCACGCTGCCCCGGGCGGCGTCCAGGTGGGCAAGCGAGATCTGCGGGGCCGCCTTGGGCGCGAGCGCGAGGGCCGCAATCAAGGCGAATGCCAGGCCCGCCCAAAGGTCGACAAAGGGATATTCCTCGAGGGTCCGAGGAAGGCGCGCGGCCTCCGCTCAGGGGTACAGCGGGTCCGGCATGTCCGGCTGCCGACGGCGGTGGATCGCGATGATGGCGGCGCCGACCGCGATGTTGACGCCGGCGACCGCCGTCCATAGCGTCGGCCCCTCGCCCCAGCCGGAGGCGGCGCTGGCGTCGGTGGCGATGTAGGTCCCGAGGTGCACACCGATGGCCGGCCACAGGCTGCGGAACGCGAAGACCATGGCGGCCGCGAGGAACGCGAACGAGGTCGCATGGAGGACGTAGAGGACCGGGCTCGCGTCCGAACCGCCCGACTCGAAGTGGAGGACGCCGAACGCGCCGCGCTGATCGCGCACACCAGCCACGGGCTGCGCAGCCGGAGCGTCTGCATGAGGTAGCCGCGGAACAGGAGTTCCTCCGCGATGGCGGCGTGGACGAAGGCGCGGAAGAAGAGGTCGACGACGGTCATCCAGGGGTGCTCGTAGGGCTCGGGCCGGGCGGCGTAAACGGTCCCGGATTGCGCGAGCAGGCACGTCACGCCGTAGGAGATCGCCGTCATGGCGATCGTGCCGAGCACCAGCAGCGGCACCGACCGGGCGTCGAACTGGAGCCCCGACTGCCGCAGTGGGCGCCGGTCGACGTACTTCATGAGCAGCCAGACGAGCAGGATGCAGGTCAGGGTCACCAGCACGGACGGCACCATGGAGAGCCAGAACACGGCTGTGTCGCTCGCGACACCATCCAGGGCCGTGAGCAGCGGAAAAGCGAGGAAGGCGCCGAGCACCATGGCGTACATGGCGATCATGGTGAGGATCGTGCGGACCGCCCAGTGGAAGCGGCGCGGGGCAGGTCCGGGGCAACGGTGGCGGGAACGGTGGCGGACGCGGACGTGTCCTTGGGCTGGGTCATGGGGGCGAGGCCTTTCTCTCGGAGGTGCGGGCCCATCCCAGCAGGCGCGGAACCCGACCTCGTCGGGTCTTGCCATGCGGATCGTCATCGGCTGAATCTCTGGCTTCCAGAGCTTCCTACGCGAAGTACGCCGTATGGCTCCCCAACTCTGGAATCGTGCCCCAGTGGATCGTGCCCCAGTCGATCGTGCCCCGACCGCGCCCCCGGCTTGGGGTCCTCGCGGTGAGCCACGGGGTCTCAGCGGTGAGCCAACCCGGACGTCTCAGCGGTGAGCCACCCGGGGCCCTCGGCCAACCCGCACCGGGGCGCTGTGCCCACAGCAGAACCAGCCGACTTCCCACTCGCGCAGGCGCGCCCGTGTCGCGTCGGCCTGGTGCGGGTCGGCGTCCAGGAACGTCGGCATGCGATTGAGCGCGCCGTCGACGCCGACCAGCGCGGCGTCCCCGATGAACGCGAAGCCGTCGTGCAGGAACGCCGTGTGGCCGGGAGTGTGCCCCGGCGTGGGGACGGCGCGGAAACCCTCGGCGATCTCGGTCTCGGTGTTCAGCAGCTCGGCCGGGGACGCCAGACCCGGCGCAAAGCGGGCCGTCAGGCGGCGAAATGGCGTCCGCGGTACCGGCGTCTCCCGGCGCATGATCGCCGCGTCTGCGGCCCCGATCCACAGGCGGGCTCCGGTCCGGCGAACCCACTCGTCGGCCGAGGCCGCGTGGTCAGGGTCGTAGTGGGTGAGCAGAACCTCGGTGACGTGATACGGAGACATGCCCGCCTGGACCATCGCGCGCGCGATCCGCGTCACGTTGGACGTGAGCCCCGGGTCGATGAGCACCAGGCCGCGGCGTCCGCGCACGACGTAGGCGTTCGCCCCCCGGGCGCGATCGCACTGCAGGACGCGCGATGACAGCTCTTTCATGGCCAGCCTTCCCTCCGGAGGGTCGCTCTCATCATGGCGCACGCGGACGGCCCCGACGATGCCAGCCCCGCGATGCCAACCCCTGAGAACTCAGCCCCGCGAGGCTCGAAACCGGCCTGTCAGCCGGTCGATGTCACCCGAAGCCAACGGAACCCGTATCCCGCCAAGGCCACCGTCAGCTCTCCCTCATGGGGCAGGACGGCGTCGCCGTCGAGGAGGTCCTCGAGCACGTCGTTGCCGGTCAGCACTGAGGGCAGGGTCACCGTCACCGGATCGGCACCCAGATTGTGTAGGGCCACGACGCTGGAATCCGCCAGGCTGATCCGGTGGGCGAGAACGGCCCGCTCGGGCTGCTCGATCACCTCGAACTCGCCCCACCCGAACTCCTGACGGCGCCGTCGCACCGCAATCAGCTCGCGAAAGAACGACCACAGCGAGTCGGGATCGTGCTCCTGATCGGCAAGGTTCACATGCTCGGGCCCGTAACCGCCACCGGCGACCCGCTGAATGAGCTTGCGGGGCGCGGCGCTCGAGAAACCGCCGTTCGGACCGGCGTCCCACTGCATCGGCGTCCGGACCGCCATCCGGCCGTCGGCCGCCAGATCCTCCCCCATCCCGATCTCTTCGCCGTAGTAGAGGGTCGGCGTCCCGGGCAGCGCGAACATGAGCGCGTACGCCATGCGAATCCGGCGGGGATCGCCGCCCAGCATCGGTGGCAGGCGCCGCTTGAGGCCGCGATCGTAGACCTGCATCTCCTTCTGTGGCCCGAACGCGTCGAACACCTCCTGACGCTGGGAGTCGGTGAGCTTGTCGAGCGTGAGTTCGTCGTGATTCCGCAGGAAGGTCGCCCACTGGCAGGTGGGGTGGATGCGCGGCCGCGAGGTGAGCGCCTTGGCGAGCGGGCGGGCGTCCTGTCTGGCCAGCGACAGGTAGGTGGCCTGCATGGCGATGAAGTCGAACATCATGTGGAGCTCGTCGCCGGCGTCCGCTCCGAAGAACTGGCGCTGCTGGGCATGCGGCACGTTGACCTCGCCCAGCATCATCGCGTCGCCCCGGCGGCGGGTCACGAAGGCGCGGAGCTGCTTCATGACCTCGTGGGGATCCACGGCCATGGTTTTCGTCGGTGTGTTGGACGCGTCCTGCGCCAGGAAGGGGACGGCGTCAACGCGGAAGCCGTCCACCCCCAGCTCCAGCCAGAAACCCACCGCGCGGAGAATCTCGTCCATGACCTGCGGGTTGGCCATGTTGAGGTCCGGCTGGTGGGAGTAGAAGTGGTGCAGGTACCACTCGCCGGTGCGGTCGTCGCGCGTCCAGATGCCGTCCTCCTGGTCAGGGAAGACGACCTCGTCGGAGGTGTCCCCGGGGTCGGTGTCGCGCCAGACGTAGTAGTCGCGGTAGGGGTTGTCCTTGCTCGTGCGGGATTCCTTGAACCACGGGTGCTGGTCGGAGGTGTGGTTGACGAGCAGGTCGACGATGACCCGGATGCCGCGGTCGTGCGCCGTGCGGACGACCTCCACGAATTCGCCGTGGTTGCCCAGTCGTGGATCGATCCCGTAGAAATCCTTGACGTCGTAGCCGTCATCCCTGTCGGGGCTCGGGTAGAAGGGCATCAGCCAGAGGGTGTTGATGCCGAGCTGCGCCAGGTAGTCGATGCGTTGAGCCAGACCGCCCAGGTCGCCGCAGCCGTCGCCGTTGGCGTCCAAGTAGGTCTCGATGTCGAGGCAGTAGACAATCGCGCTCTTCCACCACAGGTCGCTGGTGTCGGTGATGCGCACGGCGGATCCTCCTTGCGTCGGTCCCGGTTCGGGCTCGGGTGCGGGCGGTCGGTCAGCGCGCGCGCGGGGCGTCCGCCATGATGTCGGACGCCGGCCGCCCGGCCCGCAGCAGGGTGCCCATCCGTTGCAGGGCCGGGGTGATGTGGCTGTAGAAAGCGTAGTAGCCGGCGCACAGGTAGTTGAGGCCGGGCTCGCCGTCGCGGGTGGTGGCGAAGCGATCCTTGGGGCAGCCGCCGTGGCAGGCCCACCGGACGGGACACTCGATGCACTGGCGCGGCAACGCCGTCCGCTTGGAGCGTCCGAACTCGCGCTGCTGGGGCAGGGCCAGCATCTGACCGAAACTGTCGGTGGCGACGTTGCCCAGGCGGTACTCCGGCTCGACGAAGTGGTCGCAGGAGTAGACGTCACCGTTGTGCTCCATGGCGATCGCCGCGCCGCACTCGGGGGCATGGACGCAGAGGCTGTACTGGCCGAACAGCGCGCCCAGGGCGACATCGACATCCTGGACGAACACCGTGCCCACGTCGCGCGCGACCCACTCGTCGAAGATGGCGGTGAGGAAGGCGCCGTACTGCTCGGGGCGCACCGTCCGGCTGGTGACGCCGTCGCCGGACTGCTGGTAGAGCACGAACGTGCCGGACGCGTCCCGCCAGCCCGATTCGGCGACGGCCTCCTCGCCGGGCGCGACCCGCTCCACGATCGGGATGAACTGGACAAACGTCGCGCCGAGGTCGTCACGGAAGTGGCGGTACACCTCGAGCGGATGGTCGGCGTTGACGGCGTTGACGGTGCACAGGATGTTGGTGTCGACGCCGTGGCGCTGCAGCACCTCCCAGCCCCGGATCACCTGGTCGTAGGTACCGCGGCCGGCCTTGTTGACGCGGTAGTGGTCGTGGAGCTCGGGCGGCCCGTCGATGCTGATGCCGACGAGGAACCTCTTCTCGGCGAGGAAGGCGCCCCACGCGTCGTCCAGCAGGGTGCCGTTGGTCTGGATCGCGTGCTGGATCTCCTGCCGCGGCCGCTTCAGCTCCTCGGCGAGCGCGACGGCCTGCCGGAAGAAGTCCAGGCCCCGCAGCGTCGGCTCGCCGCCCTGCCAGCCGAGGGTGACGGGCCCGTCGGGCTGGGCGTCCAAGAAGTTGATGAGCCAGGCGTGGAGCGTCTCGTCGCTCATCCGCTGACCTTTCGCCTCCCACAGCACCTCCTTGGACAGGAAGAAGCAGTAGGAGCAGTCGAGGTTGCAGGCGGCGCCCGTGGGCTTGACGATCAACGAGAACGGACGCCGCGGGCCGCGGCTCGGCTGCTGCTCGCTCATGCGTACCTCCTCGTCGCCGCCACGTTACCCGGCCAAGGCCCTCCGGGGCCGGGGCTCCCGTCGGCGGGGAGCCTCTTACATGTCGTGGCAGCGGTGCCCATCACGGAACCGCAGGGGGACTCGAGCGTCTGAACCAGAGCTTCAAACGTTGGAACCCCACCTCTTCATCGCCCCGGTGAGGAGCCCGGGCGCAACCGACCCGGTCAGGCCGGGTGGCAGACCCGGAAGGTCGTCACGATCAGATCGGCGGTCTGCGCCGGGGTGAACGAAGCGGTGTTGACCACGAGGTCGAAGCCGTCGTTGACGGTGGGGTCGAAGCGGTACAGGCGCCGACAGAAATCGGTGCGGACGCGATCCTCGCGCTCCTGCCGGCGGCGCGCCCGCTCCGGGGTGATGCCGGCCTCGGTGGCGGCTTGGGAGATGCGGACGGTGAGCGGCGCGATGAGCTTGACGTGCAGGGCATCCGGACGCCCCGCGAGCACTTTCGCCGCCGCTCGCCCGTGAACGACCGCCCCCTGCGCGGAGAGCCCCTCGAGGAACTCGGTGTTGCGCTCGGCCACCTCGTGGTCGGTGTGCGCCTCGAGAGCCCACGCGATGTCGGCGTCCGACGTGGGCATCGGGGCGAAGGACCGCAGGAAGCGCTCGAAGAACGAGTGGGGCTCGCCGGCGTCGGCCACCTCCTCGATGGCGTCCGACTTCATCGCGCGGCCCACGTACTCCACGCCCAGCGCGGCGGCCACGCGCTCACCGATCTCGCGCGCGCCGCACCCGTACTCCTCGTGGAGAGTGACGATCGGGGGCAGCTCCTGGCTCGGCATGGCCCCATTGTGGCGCACCGGGGCTGCCGGTGGGGCGCGCTGAGCGAACGGGCGAGACACTCGAGGGGCGCGTGGCTCGCGGGGCGGATCAGTGGTGCCAGGACCACACTAATCCACCCCACGACAGCGGACCGCGCCGTCCGCATGGTGTTCACCTCGCGACCATGGACGGTTCTCCGGCAGGATGCTTGTTGCGACTACCTTGCAACAAGCGGCTTGTCTCTCGCGCGTCATGGCGCCGGACGCTTATCCGCCAGAAGCCAGTTCGTCAGGCCTCCAGCCCGACCGAGCCACTCCGACCGAACCACTCCGACCGAACCA
>JAKDIK010000132.1 GCA_030450535.1 Propionibacteriaceae bacterium | reverse complement strand
TCGTGGTTCCTGACGCTGTTCCATGTGCCGTGCACGGTGATCGCGCTGGGCGGGGTGTACTCCGACGACCGCGGGTTCGCCCACGTCGAGCACTTCTGGGACGTTCGCGGGTCCAAGGACCTGCTGCGACGGATCGGGCCACTCATGTGTCCGGGACGCTGGCCGATCAACGTCTGGTCGACGATTCACACGGCGCGGCGCGCCGGGCGGGTGTCGTTCGTCAACGTGGGACCGGTCGCCCACGACGGCGATGACGGCTACTTCGACGCCGACGCGTCGTTGCCCGACGGACGCTCCCACGCCGAGGCAACCCGGGACGCCATCGTCACCGCTCTGCGCGAGGCGCAGGACCTGCCGGGCGGCTCCGGCGCTCCGGAACTCTAAACGCCGTCACCGACCGCCGCCGCTCTTCTGCCCGCCGATCAGAGCAGGGTTGAGCCGCACCTCGCGCGCTGCCGCGCAGGTCAGCGGTGGTCGTACAGCCCCTTGATGTAGGCGATCTGGCCGAGATGCTGGTTCACCTCGTCGACGACGCTGACCAGACGCCCTGCCGCGGTCACCGGCGGATCCCAGTGCTCGTCGACGATGCGCTCGTAGTCGGTGAGCCCTCCCAGCACCCTCCTCGTCAGGGTGTGCACGTCCTTGGCGTAGCCAATGAGGTGATCGGCGGTGCCGCGCCAGGCCGCGACGTCGGCGTCCGAGTGCCCGTAACCATGGGCCATCGGTTCGTACGGTAGGTCGAAGCGCTCCCGCCACCCGGCCGCGACCCAGGCCTGGTCGATTTCGCCGAGGTCGGCGAAGTGATCGTCCTGCACGCGCGTCACGTGCCACGCGATCCAGCCGATGGGGTTCGCCTCCGGCGCCGGACGCCAAGCCAGGGCGTCCTCGTCGAGGCCGTCGAGCAGACCGGTCAGGTCTGCGAGGAAGCGGTCGAACACGTCGAGCAGCATCGTACGGGCGAGCGTGGTGTCCATGACCTCACCCTAACCAGCGGACCATGTGGCCGAGCGGGCACGGTGTGTCAGGGGCGATCGTCGGCGAGGGCGTCGGCTGCGGCGACGAGGCCGGCGGGGGCGTCCGGGGCGAACTTGCGGGCGAATGGGGCGGTCGTGCCCGTTGCCAGCCGGCGGAGGCGGTCGGCGTCCAGCCACAGAGGGCTGGAGGGATCCTCGCCGAACTCCTTGAGCGTGGTGGGGCCGGCGACCACCTGCAGTTCGGGGTCGTCGTGGGCGAGGGATTGGAGGTAGACCTCGTCGGTGATCCGGACGGTGCGAAACCAGGCGCGCAGCCGCGGCTCGGCGGCGTCCCGCTCGAGCAGGCGCCGGACCGCCCGCGCCGACAACGTCATCCATTGGCTCGCCTTGACGATGGGGATCGGCGGCCTCACCCCAGGGCGTCGCACGCCGACGAACCAGCGGCGGTCACCCTCGGCGAAGCGCGGCAGCACCTGCAGGACCGGCTTCGTGAGCGTGCCGATGCGCCAACCAAGGTGGCGCACGGCGCGGTAGGGACCTGCGTGGCGAGGGTGGCGCACTTCGGGCAGCCACCAGCGATAGCGCCAGTTGTCGGGCTGATCAGGGGTCTGCTCAATGAGCGCGTCCGCACCCCGGGCGGCCCACTCATGCTCCCAAGCGGCCAGATTGCGGATCGGGTAGTCCTGCCCGGAGATCAGCACGTAGTGGTCGGCGTGGAACTCGGCCTCGGCGGCGCGATACGCCTCGAGCATGGCCTCGGTGAGCGTCCAGGAGCCCCACCGAACATGAAGGTCCGACACCCACGGTCGCGCACCAGCCGCGCGGAGAGCGTCCAGGTCAAACCCCTGATGTGGCTCGCACCGCACGAGGATGCCCGCGCGCGGGCTGAGGTGCCGGATACGGCGCACCAACCGCTCGATGCCAACCGGATTGTGGGCCATCACGACGTAGCAGAACTCGGTTCCCCCCATGTGACAAGGCTAAAGCACACGTGGTGGCCGTTCGGGGTGGTCGGATGGTCGCTCGGGGCGGCAGGACAGGTGGCGGGGCCGAGGGGGCCAAACCACCGAAATCCAGCGCGCGATCGTGTTCATGGCCGTTCGCAGCGGTTCAACCGCCATCTCGTGCTGGATTTCGGAGGGATTGTCAACGGCAGGGATGGCTTCTGGGCCAGCTCGTCGGGTGTCCGCCGGCATCACCGACGAGCCGATCGACCCGTTCGTGTGAGCGGTGGTCGGCACCCGGATGCGCCTCTGGTCACCTCTCCTGACCTCCAGCGGTAACCACGTGAGCGTTACTGGTCAGTTTGTTTGTCAACGGCATTGTTGAGGCCGCCGACAGCTCCTGCGCTCGCCGGGTAGCCGTGATGCGGTCGGTGGTCGGGCTGATGGCAACAGTCGCCTCCAGATCCACCGGAATCCAGCACGAGATCGCACCAAAGCGCTTGTGGATCGTTTCATAGAGAATCCCGTGCTGGATTTCGGTGACATCGGCCGCCACGCCTCGGCAGAGACGGGTCGCATCCGTGAGCCACGCAAGAGAATCACCCGCTGATGGCCGACGACCCGTGGTGCGTTCACGATCCGGAGGCACGGCATCGTCGGGGCGCCGTGTGAGCGGCAGGATTCAAGGAGGGCGCCGTGTGAACGGCAGGAATCAGGCTTCGCGAGCGCGAAGACACCGAGCCCCACCGTCATGCAGCTGAGCGTCCTCGATCAGGCCTCGCGGGCGCGGAGACGTCAGAGGGATTCGGTCGCCCTCCACGTCTCCGGCGATCAGGCCTCGCGGGCGCGGAGGCGGCCCTCCAGGGTCTGCTGAATGAGGTCGACGGTCTCGTCCATGAGGTCCACCCCGAGGAGCCGGCTCTGCCGATGCAGGCGCCCGATGAGTCGCTCGACCTCGTCCATGCGGCCCGCCGCCTGCTCGGTCCGGATGCGCTCGCCCAGCAACAACTCGTCGTCCGGCGCTGCGATGAGGGCGCGCGTGGCGCACCAGCGGGCCGCATCGCTGTCGCCCTTCTCCCGAGCGAGGCGAGCGGCGACCACGCCGAGGTCGCGGATCAGAGCCGCCATGTCCGTGCGCAGGTGCTCGGCCCAGCCCCACTGGCCGGGGGCGGCGTCCGCCAGCGGGGCGCCCCGCACAAGGCTCAGGGCAGCCCGCAGCCGCTCCAGCGTCATCGTGTTGACGCCCCCCTCGGTCAGCGTGAGCAGGTCGCGCCAGTCGGAGGTCACCTCGGGGTGCAGCCGCATCCGGCCCGAGTAGGCCTCCGGCAGATAGGGCTTGCCCAGGGCGTCCGCGCCGAGCCAGGACCGCAGCCGACTCAGGTTGGAACGCCGCGTGCCCTCCGTGACGAAGAGGTCGGTCGTCATGTGGGAGGGCGTTGACCCCGGGTTCTCGATGAGCCAGGCGCAGTACTCGATGCACGAGCGCACGGCCCGCGCGGGTTGCTCGCCGGCGGCCCCGACCAGCTCGATCGGTCCGAGCAGGAGCACACGCGGAGCATGGGTTTCGGCGGGGCGTGGGTGCAGTTGAATGATGTTCACGATTTCCTCCGGGTCGTCGCTGGACCACCAGGGGGCCGGTTCGGTGAGCGTGGTGTCGGCGTGTGCGTAGAGGCTGCTGATCGCCTCGCGGGTCGCCAAGGGAATGGTCTGAGGGACCAGCGAGCGCTCCCCGGCGAGGACACTGCGGGCCCCGTCGGTCTCGGTGAGGTCCCACGTGGCCTCGCCGGCGTTGGCGCCGACCGGAAGGACGGCGGCCACCCCCGTCGGGACGCCCTCAACCGCCCGCTGCAGGCGGTGGATCTGAGCCGCGTCCGGCTCCCGCTCGAAGAGCACCACGTGGGGCGCCCAGGCATCGGCGCGATCGGGGTCCAGGCGTACGTCGTCCCAGGTCTCCCCGCCTAGCAGGCCGCGGCGCTCCCGGGTCAGGCGCTCGACCTCGAGGACGCCCGCCTCGACGTCGGGGCTGGTTCGGACGCGGTGGATGCCGGCCACGTGCGCGAATCCCTCATCCTCGGTGACGACGAGAAGGTGCAGTTCGGTCGCCCAGGGGGCGCAGCCAAGTTCCACCAACATCGCCGACAGGGCCTCGGACGCCAGCGGCGAGCCCTCGCTGCGCACTCCCAAGGTGCCCGCCCCGACGACGTCGACCATGACGAGGTTCTCCTCGGCGTCCTCCCCGAGTGTGACGAGCCCCGGGTAGGCGACCGGGTGGGACGGGTGGTCGAGCGTCCGCAGGGCGGCCCACGTGACGCCGAGCCCGTCGCCGACCCTCTGGAAGCCTGGTGGCGGCGGACCGGGGTCGGTCAGGAAACGGAACTCACCCGCGTCGGGCCCGACCACGACGTCGGCCAACGACGGAGCGCCCGAGCGCGTCTCCCACCAGTGCCGTGCCAGGTGACGCAGGGCGCGCTCGAGCAGGTCCTGGCGGTCGGGGTCACCCACGGGGTCGCCGTCCGGTTCCCGGTCGAGCCGCGCCAGGCCGAGCGCGGCCTCGAACCGGGCGCGATCGGTCTCCGGTGGTGCGACGCGCCGACCGAGCGGCCGGGCGAGCTCCTGCCAGCGGCGACGCAGGGCGATTCCGCCCAGGACGGCTGACGCCGTCAGCGCCGTCATCCCGCCGACGAGCCCGACGACGGCCGTCCGGTCGACCTCCGGCGCCAGCGCCTCCGCAGCGGGGGCAAGCGTTGAGGTCGACGTGGCAGTCTGCGAGGCGGTGGGCTGCGCAGCCGACGGAACGGTCGGCTCATCCGGAGACTCGACGGGCACACGGGGCGAACGAACGTGCGGATCCTCCTCGGCGGAGGACGGTGCCGCTGCGTGCTGATCGTCAGCGGCCTTGGTTGTCGGCGGGATCTCGACCCGCTGGTCGTCGCCATGGGGGCCATCCACGTGAGCGACTTCCGGCGGTTGTTCCATCCGGCTCTGCTCCCCTGCCGCAGCGGGGGCGGTGGCGCTGGGAGCGTCGGCGGTCGCCCCGGCCGAGGCGGACCCCGGAGCGGCCGGGGTGCTCTCCGCCGGACTCGCGGCGGCGATCTGCATCGGCACGCGCAACACCCATCCGATGTCGATCAGGTCGGGATCGACGATGCGGTCGCGATTCAACTGGAAGATCTCCGGCCAGCGGTTGCCGTCGCCGAGGTGATGCAGTGCCAACCGGCTCAGCGAGTCGCCGGCTCGCACGGTCACGAGGGTGACCGGCTCGACGATGGTCAGCTCGGTGCCCGACGCCAGCTCGGCCATCGGGTCGGCCGCGAGGCTGGGATTGGCCGCGACGATCTGGCGCCACTGCGCGCCCTCGCCGTAATAGCGCTGGGCGAGGCTCCACAGGTCGTCGCCGATCCGCACTGGGTGCACCACGCGGCGCCGGGACGCCACGAGAACCTCGCCGCTCCGGGTGGCCGCCAGGGCTTCTCCGTCCAACGGCGCCTTGTCCGACGAGGCCCCGTCCGACGACACCCCATCCGAGCCGGTGGGGACCGTCGGGCCGCTCGCCGCCGGAACCGACACCGGGCGCGGGCCGGCCGCGGGTCCCTCGCCGGGAGACGTGCTCAGGCCCGCGCCGGGCGATCCGGACGCCAGCGGCGTCAGCTGAGCGGCGAACGCCGCCGCCAGCAAGCCGGCCGCCACCGCCCGCGGCCACGCCAGAGCCGGCCAGCGCAGCGTCGGGCGTCCGCGTCCGGAGAGCAGGGCGACCAGCTCGACGACGACGGTCAGCACCCACGCCAGCCAGGTCACCCAACCCACCACGGTGAGCAGCGCGAGCAGCAGCCGGACGTCGGTGACGCCGGTGAGGCTCAACGATCCCCAGTCCCGGAAACCGAGCACCCCCAAGAGCAACGGCGGGCCCACGAGAAGCCCCACCAGCACGGCGAAGGCCACCACCCGACGGATCATCGTCTCCCCCGATACCGGTCGATTGCCGAGGTGGCCGTGGCCTCGACGAGCCAGGTGCCGGGCAGCCCGGCCACCAGCAGGTCACCCAGCGTGACGCCGCAGCGCACGTCCACCCTGACCTCGGCACCACGGCCGATCCCGGCAGCGAACCCCGAGACGTCGAGGACGTGATCGAGGCCGCCCGAGCAGCGCAACCCGGCGGCGGCGGCGTCCGACCGGATCACCTCCAGCGCGTTCGACCGCGCGGACGCCGCGTCCCGGGCGATGGATGCCGACCGGGCCGCGGAATCGGCCAGTTGCTGGACCGTCGAGCGGGCATGGGCGAGCCGACCGCCGGCAATGACCAAGCCGATGATGAGCAGCAGGGCGGGCACGATCACGACGAACTCGACCGAGGCGGCGCCGCGCTCTCCCCTGCGCGGCGCCCGTGGCTGCATCCTCATGAGCATCTCCTCATGGCTGCCCCCTCATGGTTGGGTCACCCTCTCCACAGGTCTGGTCGCCTGTTCGCTGACGCGGGTCTGACCGAGGTCGACGAACGTCGGCATGCGTCCGCTGACGACGACCCTCACCCGCTCCGCGCCGCGGTCGACGTTCACGCCGACGTCGGCCAGACCGCCCGCGCCCGCGATGCGGTTCGCGATCGCGAACGCGTCGTGGTCGGTGGCGCCCAGCACCGCGGCCTCCTCAGCGGCCGCGATGGCGGCGGTCGAGGCGATCGTGCGGCCGTGGAGCCACAGCCCGGTCTGGATGATGCCGAGCACGGTGAACAGGAGCAGGGGCGTGAGGATGGCCCACTGGACCGAATCCGTCATCCCCCGCTCGTCGCGGCGGGTCATCCGGGTCAGCCGATCCCTGCGAGCTTGCCGTTCACGAAGCCGGTGATGAGGGTGACGATCCCGATGGCGATGGCGACGACGCCCGCGAGCAGAATGGCCTGCTCGGTCGACTGCGACAGCCCGCGCTCGTCGTGCAGCGAGTCACGCAGGACGAGGGCGCTGCCCACGATCCGGTGCACGAGTTCCATGATGGGTTCCTTTCCTTGGTTGGGTGGTGCTCAACTGCTCAACAGGGTGAGCAGCGGTGGTACGAGGAAGAACAGTCCGAACACGAGGCTGGGGATGACCATGAACAGCGTCATCCGTTCCGAGGTTTCGGCGGCGGCCATCTTGACCTCGGTCAGGTGGGCGTCGCGCAGTTCCTTGACGCGGGCGCGCAGCGTGCCCGACAGCGACGCGCCCGACTCGTCGAGGCGCATCACGTCGGCAAGGTCGACCAGCGCCGGCAGCTCCAACTGGCAGCCGACCTCGCGCAGCTCGGCGTAGGGCATGCGCTGCTGGAGGCGGGCCCGTTCCAGGGCGGCGCGGATGGTCGCGAAGATCGCGTTGTCCGACAGGGACGCCGCCGCGTGCAACGCCTGCGTGGCCGACTGGTTCGCCAGCCGCTCCAGCGTCACGAGGTCGAAGTAGACCAGCAGTGCCTCGGTCGCGTCCGAGCTGGTCGTACGGTCGGCGGCCCGCAGAAGCAGGTCCGGCACGATGAAGCCGACGATCGCGCCGAGCACGCTGGCCAGCACGGGCA
>JAKDIK010000131.1 GCA_030450535.1 Propionibacteriaceae bacterium | reverse complement strand
GCGCTCGATCAGGGCACAACCAGCTCGAAGGCGTTGCTGCTGGACGCCGCGGGTCACGTCCTCGCGGCCGGCTCGTGCCCGCTCGGCATCGCCTCACCCCGGCCACGGTGGGTGGAACAGGACGCCGACGAGCTGTGGGCCAGCGTCGTCACCGCGGCGCGCCGGGCGCTCGAACAGGTGCCGGACGCCGAGGTGCTCGGCATCGCCATCTCCAACCAGCGCGAGTCCGTCGTCGCGTGGGACGCCGTCACCCGACGCCCCGTCGGCCCCATGATCAGCTGGCAGGATCAGCGCGGCGACGCCGCCTGCCGCGCGCTCGGCCCGGACGCCCACGCCGTCGTCCGGCGCGGCTCGGGGCTCGAGCTCGGCTCGATGTACTCCGCCTCGAAGATCGCCTGGTTCCTCGATCACCACCCGGGTGCCGACCTGCGGGTCGGCACCGTTGACACGTGGCTCCTCGACCGGCTCACCGGCGGCGCCGAGTACGCCACCGAGGCCGGCAACGCCTCCCGCACGCTGCTGTTCGACATCGTCGCCCAGGCCTGGAGCCCCGAGCTGGGCGCGGTGTTCGGCGTCGACACCGACCGCCTGCCCGGGATTTGCCCCTCGGTCGGCCCCTGGGGCGGCACGCGCGGCTTTGCCGGTCTGCCCGACAACACGCCGATCCTCGCCATCCTCGGCGACTCCCACGCCGCCCTGTTCGGCCACTGGGCGCTCGAACCCAGCGCCGGCGCTGTCGGCAAGGCCACCTACGGCACCGGTTCATCCATCATGCTGCCGGTGGACGACCCGGCTCTGCGGGTCGATGGCGTCGGCACGATGCTCGCCTGGCAGGCGCCGGCCCCGCTGTGGGCGCTGGAGGGCAACATTCTGTACTCCGGGGCAGGCATCGACTTCCTCGCCCGGACCCTCGGCGTCGCCCCCGGGCGGGCCTTCTCGGCGCTGGCGGCCGAGGCGACGACGAGCCGCGGTGCCGTGTTCGTCCCGGCCCTCAACGGCCTGGGCGCCCCGTGGTGGGAGGCGTCCGCCGTCGGCACGCTGACCGGACTCGACGCGGCGACCACCCGCCCCGAGATCGCGCTCGCCGGGCTGGAGGCCGTCGCGCACCAGGTGGCCGACGTCGTCGAGGCCATGGATCCGGACGGCCGTCAGCCGGCCCTGCACGCCGGGGGCGGGGCGACGGCGTCCGACCTGCTCATGCAGATCCAGGCGAACCTGCTCGGCCGCACCCTGCTGGTCTCGTCCCACGCCGACATCTCCGCGGTCGGAGCGGCCGCCCTCGCCTTCGATGCCGCCGGCATGACGCTGGCCCCGGACGCCGACCTGGCCCCCCGCCGGATCGAGCCCGAGGCGTCCCACACCCCACACGACCGTGCCGCCGCGCGCGACCGCTGGCGCGACGCCCTCGTCCGGGCGGGCGTCCCCACACGGACGCCCACCCCCACCCAAGACCGAGCCAACACAACCCATGAGGAGTTGACATGACCGAACCCGAGTTCGGAGCAGGACTGTGGAACTTCGCCGCCTACCTGGATCGCTACGCCACCGACGGCTACGGCCCCGCCCGCAGCACGCTGGAGCAGATCGAGCTGGCCGCCGAGGTCGGTGACATCCGCTGGGTCGATCTGAACTTCCCCTTCACCGAGGGGGTGAGCCTCGCCGACGTCAAGGGCGCTCTGGCCGCCCACGACATCAAGGCGATCGGCATCACGCCCGACATCTACCTGCGCGAGCACGCGATGGGTGCGTTCACCAACCCCGATCCGGCGAAGCGGTCCTCGGCGATGGACATCATGAACGCCGCCGCCGACGTCGTGCGCGACCTCGGCGCGAACTACGTCAAGATCTGGCCGGGCCAGGACGGCTTCGACTACCCGTTCCAGGTGAACTACCGCGAACTCAACCGGCTGGCGGTCGAGGGGATGCGCGATCTGGCGAACAACCACCCGGACCTGAAGTTCGTCATCGAGTACAAGCCGCGCGAGCCCCGCACGCACATGTTCTGGAGCTCCGCGCCCAAGACCATCCTCGGCATCCAGAAGATGGGGGTCGACAACGTCGGCGTGCTCCTCGACTTCGGTCATGCCCTCTTCGGTGGCGAGCCGCCGGCCGAGGCCGCCCAGATGCTCATCGATGAGGGTCTGCTGTGGGGCATGGACGTCAACGACAACTACCGCGGCTGGGACGACGACATGATGGTCGGCTCCATCCACCTCGTGGAGATTTTCGAGTACTTCCACGTGCTCAAGATCAACGGCTGGGAGGGCGTGTGGAACCTCGACCAGTTCCCGTTCCGCGAGGACGCCGTCGAGAACGCCAAGCTGTCGATTCGGTTCCTGCGCGCCATCCACCGGGCGCTCGGCACGCTCGACTCCGACGCGCTGGCCGCCGCCCAGGCCAAGCAGGACGCCCTCGGCGCCCAACGCGTCGTGCAGGACGCCCTCCTGAGCTCGATGGGCGCATGATGGCTGACACCTCGCAGTGGGACCACGTGGTCACCGACACCCTGGGCCGCATCGGCAAGGACGCGCCGCGGGAGGAGGTCGTGGCGTTCCTGCGCCACGCCGCCACCGAGCTGCGGCGGCGCGATCCGATCATGATCGTGCACTCGGGCAACGGGCACATCGGCGGCGACTTCTCGATCGCCGACATCCTCGTCACCCTCGTGCTGCACGAGCTCAACCTGGACCCGGCCGATCCGCTGGCGTCCGACCGCGACCGGCTCATCCTCAGCAAGGGGCACACCGCCGGCGCGCTCTACATCGCCATGGCGTTGGCGGGGTACTTCCCGACCGAGGAGCTCATGACGTTCATGGATCCGGGGTCCCGACTCAACGGCCACCCGAACCGCAACTACATCCCGGGCATCGAGACCAACACGGGCGCGCTCGGCCACGGGCTGCCCGTGGGGGTCGGCACGGCGCTGGCGGCCAAGATGGACGGCTCCGACCGACGCACGGTCGTCCTGCTGGGCGACGGCGAGCTGCAGGAGGGTTCCAACTGGGAGGCGCTCATGGCCGGGGCGCAGTTCGAGCTCGACCACCTGTACGCGGTCGTGGACCGCAACCGGTTGCAGATGGGCTCGCGCACCGAGGACGCCGTGGGTCTGGAGCCGCTCGCCGAGAAGTTCACCGCGTTCGGCTGGCGCGTCGTCGAGATCGATGCGCACGACTACGACGCGATCCTCGACGCGTTCGCGGCCGAGCCCGAGCCCGGGCGTCCGACCCTGATCCTGGCGCACTCGCACAAGGGGCACCCCATCTCGTTCATGTCCGACCAGGTCGGCTGGCACCACCACGTGCCGACGCCAGACGAGGTGGACGGAATTCTGGCCGAACTCGACGAACTGGAGGCTGCGAAGTGAGCACCGAGACCTTCGACTGCCGCGACATCTACGCCGCGACGCTGCTCGACCTGGCGACGAACGACCGCGACGTGGTCGTGGTCGTCAACGACTCGCTCGGGTCGTCCAAGCTGGGCGACTACGCGAAGCACCTGCCCGATCAGGTGATCAACGTGGGCATCGCGGAGCAGAACATGGTCGGCATCTCGGCCGGCCTGGCCAACGGTGGCAAGACGCCGTTCGTGTCCGCCGCCGGCTGCTTCCTGACGGCTCGCTCGATGGAGCAGGTCAAGGCCGACGTGGCGTACAACAACTACCACGTGGTGCTCTGCGCGCAGAGCCCCGGGGTGGCGTACGGCCCGCTCGGCGCGACGCACCATTCCATCGAGGACGCCGCGTGGATGCGCATCCTGCCCACCATGACGGTGATCGTGCCCGCCGATCCGGTCGAGACCGAGCAGGCGTTGAGGTGGGCGTATGGCCACGACGGTCCGGTCTACCTGCGCATCTCGCGCATGAAGGTGCCGGCGGTGCATCCGCAGGGGTATGCCTTCCGGCCCGGCGCCGCCACGGTGCTGCGCGAGGGGGCGGACGTGACGATCATGGCGAACGGGGTCGTGCTGCACCGGGCGCTGGCGGCGGCCGACCTGCTGGCGGACCGGGGGATCTCGGCGCGGGTCGTCTCCATGGCATCGGTGAAACCGCTCGATGTCGACGCCGTCGTCACGGCCGCCCGGGAGACCAAGGGCATCGTGACGGTGGAGGAGGGGCTTGCCGCGGGCGGGCTGGGCGGCGCGGTCGCCGAGGTGGTGACCCGGACGCATCCGACCCGGGTGACCGCCCTTGGCCTGCCGGACACGTTTTCCCCCACCGGGTCACCGGCGTTCATCCTCGACCACTTCGGCCTCGATCCGGACGGCATCGCGCGGTCGGCCGCCGAGCTGGCCGCGGGCTGAACGCTGCGACGCCCGCACCCCGCTACGCGGCGGCAGGCCGCGCCGTCGTCACGTACATGACCACGGCGCGGGCGACGGCCGCTGCGGCGCCGCCGCCGAACCCCTGGAGGACGCGGAAGGCGATCAGGGCTTGGATCGACGGTGCGAGGGCGCAGCCGATCGCTCCCAGGGTGCAGACCAGCCCGCCGGTCACGAGGGGGACGCGGCGTCCCACCTGGTCCGACACCGGGCCACCAAGCAACTGGCCCAGGCCCATGCCGACGAAGAACGCGGTGAGGGTCAGACCCACCAGGGACGCCGAGGTGTTGAGGTCGGCCGTGACCTGGGGGAACGCCGTCACCGCCGCAGCATAGCCACGCCTGGTTGCGGGCGGCCTGTGTCCCACGACCGCGCGCCTTCGCGCGGTTGTAACACGGCTGTGGGAGCGTACCGGCGTCGGAACCCCTCCGACGCCGGGCAGCTCCCGAAAGGACGCACTGCGATGGAAGCCTTCGCGCAATTCCTGAATGACCTCGACAGCTTCGTGTGGGGGCCCTTCTTCCTCATCCCGCTGCTGCTCGGTACCGGAGCGTGGCTGACCATCCGGCTCGGCGGCCTGCAGTTCCGCAAGCTGTTCTCCGCGCTGCGGCTCGCGCTCGTCGACCGTCACGACGAGGGGGTCGACAAGAGTGACGGCGACATCTCCCAGTATCAGGCGCTCACCACGGCGCTGGCCGCGACGGTCGGCACCGGCAACATCGTCGGCGTCGCCACGGCGCTGTCGGTCGGCGGCCCCGGAGCGCTGTTCTGGATGTGGGTCACCGGCCTGCTCGGGATGGCCAGCAAGTACTCCGAGGCGTTCCTCGCCGTGCGGTTCCGCCACCGCGACGTGAGCGGCGACATCACCGGCGGACCGCAGTACTACCTCAAGGACGCCATCGGCGGCCGTTTCGGCACCTTCCTGGCCACCTTCTTCTCGATCGCCGCGGTCATCGCCACGTTCGGCATCGGCAACGGGACGCAGGCGAACTCGATCGCGGGGAACGTCGAGAACAGCTTCGGCGTCCCGCCGTGGATCACCGGCGTCGTCCTGACGATCGTCACCCTCATCGTGCTCGTGGGAGGCATCAAGTCCATCGGCCGGGTCACCGCGGGGTTCGTGCCGATCATGATCGTCCTGTACGTCGGCGCCAGCCTCATCATCCTGGGGATGCACCTCGACGCCATCCCGGGCGCGTTCGCCCAGGTCTTCAGCGAGGCGTTCAGCGGGACGGCCGCCACCGGCGGCTTCCTCGGCTCGACGATCGTGATCGCCGTCCAGATGGGCGTGGCCCGCGGCATCTTCTCCAACGAGTCGGGCATGGGTTCGGCCGCCATCGCGGCGGCCGCGGCGCAGACGTCCCACCCCACCCGCCAGGGGCTGGTGTCGATGACCCAGACGTTCATCGACACCATCATCGTGGTCACCATGACCGGCCTCGTCCTCGTCATCACCGGCACGTGGACCGGCGGCCGGGCGAACGCGTCCACCCTCACCTCGCAGGCGTTCGACGCCGGGCTGGGCGTCACGTGGGGCCACTACATCGTGACCATCGCGCTGATGATGTTCGCGTACTCGACGATCCTCGGCTGGTGCTACTACGGCGAGCGCAACGTCGAGAAGCTGTTCGGACGCCGCTGGGTGATGCCCTACCGCGTGGTGTTCTCGCTGATGGTGTTCGTCGGAGCGACCCTGTCGCTCGACCTGGTGTGGACGTTCTCCGACCTCGCGAACGGGCTGATGGCCATGCCGAACCTCATTGGTCTGCTGCTGCTCAGCGGGCTCATCGCCAGGGAGACCAAGTACTACCTCGACAACGATCCCAAGCTACGGGCCAACCGTGATCAGGTGGACACCTTCATGGCCGGTCACGAGGGCGCGATCGACGCCCACTGGCATTCGGTCAAGGGCGAAGCGCGCCACCGCTGAGGGGCGCTCAGTCCTCGCGCGGCGGACGGACGGCGATGACCGCGGCCCACGCGGACTGCACCAGCAGCGACCCCACGGCGAACCATCCGATCGGACCGCCGGCGAGCGTCGGGGAGCAGGCGCCGGCGTCCGAGCACGTCGCGCTGTTGAGGTAGGCCACACCGAAGGCCAGCGCGAACGCGGCGGCAGAGAGCACCGCCCAGCCCCAACCGAACGTCGACCGGTCGGACCCCACCGAACCGGTGGACGGGTGGTGGAGCTGGGCGGTGGTCACGGTGATCTCCCGGGATTCGTGGTGGATGGGCGAGCGTGGTCGAATCTAGGGCCGGGAGCGCCGCCCCCGCGTCGGCCGAAGGCACCGATCCGCTCCGCCGCAGGGATGATCCCCCAGGGCCTCAGGCCAGACCGACGTCGAGGACCGTCCTCCCCACGATGGGCCCGGCTGGCCTGGTGGCCAGTGCATCCACGTCGAGGCGGGAGGCCCGCGCGCCGCAAGCGCGGGCAGCGGCGACCACGTCGAATTCCTGCGGGGTGGTGAAGAACCGTCGGAACATCTCCGGCGCGGCGTTCCCGTGCTCCAGGGTGGCGAAGATGCCGCCGCCGTGGTCGTCCAGGACGACGACCTCGAGGTTCACCTCGGCCTCGGCGTCCCCGCGCACCAGTCCGCCGACATCGTGCTGAAATGCGAGATCGCCCAGCACGAGGCGCACCGGCTCACCGAGACCCGCCGCGAGCCCGTGGGCTGTGGAGACGAGGCCGTCGATGCCGGCCAGACCCCGATTGGCGACGACGCGGGCCGCGCGCTCGGCGCCGGGGACGCAGCGGTCGAACGCGCGCACCGTGTTCGACGAGCCGAGGACGAGCCACTCGGGGGTATCCCACAGCGCGAGGGCGGCGCGCTCGATCGGTCGGGGGACGAAGCGGGTGGACGCCGCCGCGTCCGCCTGCTGCCAGCGCCCCAGCCAGGCGCGATCGGACGCCGCGGGCCCGGTGACGCCGATCGCGGGGGTGACGAGGGAGGCGGTGCCGGCGACGTCGGTCCAGCGGGCGGTGGGCGTGACGACAACGATCTCGACGTCGCGGCGCGCCAGCAGCGCGGCGACAGGGCGGCTCAGCGTCGGGTGGCCAAAGACGACGACGCGCTCGACGTCGGTGGCGAGGCCGTCGGTGAGGAGTTCTAGGTAGTGGACGATCGCGCCCGGCCGGCGCG
>JAKDIK010000130.1 GCA_030450535.1 Propionibacteriaceae bacterium | reverse complement strand
GCCATGCGCCGCTACACGATCACCGTCAACGACACCGCGAAGGTCATCGACGTGGAGGCGGTCGGTGCCGACGTCTTCCGCGTCCAGCTGGACGGCCGACTCATCGACGTCACGCTCGAGGACCACCGCGACCTCGCCCACTCCGCGGTGACGCCGGCCGTCACCCCGCGGCCGACCGCGCTGCGCCAGACGGACGATGCGACGACGTCGCAGCCGGCCCCCGCCCGCGGGGCGACGCCCGCGGCGTCCACGGCGCCCGCCAAGGCCGCGCCGGCGGCGTCCGGGGCACCCGTAGGGGCGTCCGCGGCCGGCAGCGGCAGCCGTGACAAGATGACCGCCCCCATGCCCGGGGTCATTCTCACCATCGACGTCGCCGTGGGCGCGCGCGTCACGCGCGGGCAGGCGCTCATGGTGCTGGAGGCCATGAAGATGAAGAACGAGCTCAAGGCACCCAAGGACGCGGTGGTCGCGGAGATCTACGTCGCCGCCGGCCAGCAGGTGAAGTTCGGGGAAACGCTCGTGAGGTTCGAGGCCTGATGAGCCCCGACACGCTCCACTACCTCCTGCAGGGGGTGCAGAACATCACCTGGCAATCCGTGGTGATGATCGCCATCGGCCTGCTGCTGATCTACCTGGCCATCTCGAAGGAGTACGAGCCGCTGCTGCTCCTGCCCATCGGGGCGGGCGCGATCCTGGCCAACCTGCCGCTGTCGCCGCTCGTTGACGAACATGGCATGCTGCAGACGCTGTACGACATGGGCGTCGGCAACGAGCTGTTCCCGCTGCTGATCTTCATCGGCATCGGGGCCATGACCGACTTCGGACCGCTGCTGGAGAACCCCAAGATGGTGCTGCTCGGCGCGGCCGGGCAATTCGGCATCTTCCTGACCCTGATGCTCGCCCTGCTCCTGGGGTTCACCCAGCCGCAGGCGGCGTCCATCGGCATCATCGGCGCGATCGACGGGCCGACGTCCATCTACGTGAGCAACCAGCTCGCCCCCGAGCTGCTGGCGCCCATCACGGTCGCCGCCTACAGCTACATGAGCCTGGTGCCGATCATCATGCCGCCGATCATGCGTGCGCTGACGACGCAGAAGGAGCGCGCGATCGTCATGCCGTACGCGTCGCGCGAGATCAGTCAGCGGACGCGGCTGCTGTTCCCGATCGTCGTGACGATCGTGGTCGGCACCCTCGTGCCGTTCGCGACGCCGCTGATCGGCATGCTGATGCTGGGCAACCTGATGCGCGAGTCGAAGGTGGTCGAGCGGCTGACGGGGGCGTCGTCCAATGAGCTCGCCAACGTCGTGACGCTGTTCCTCGGCCTGGCGATCGGCTCGACGATGATCGGCACGAGCTTCCTCAACATGGCGACCCTGATGATCCTCATCCTCGGTCTCATCGCCTTCTGCCTCGACACGGTCATGGGCGTGCTGTTCGGCAAGCTGATGAACGTGCTGTCGGGCGGCAAGTTCAACCCGCTGATCGGCGCGGCCGGCATTTCGGCGTTCCCGATGGCCGCCCGCGTGGTGCAGCGCGAGGCGCAGCGCGAGAACTTCGACAACTTCCTCCTGATGCACGCCATGGGCGCCAACGCGGCCGGTCAGGTGGCGTCGGTCGTCGCCGGCGGCGTCCTGCTGGCCCTGATGGGGACGGCCTGAGTGTCGCGTCGGCGTCGGCGCCGGGTCGCTGCGGCGCCGGACGCCGCGCCTCGCGGGGTCAGGCGGGATCCTGGCTGAAGACCAGGGCGGCGTACGGTCCGATCGCGGTGTGGGCGACGGCGGGGTAGCCATCGCACCACCCGGCCGTGGCGTCGACATCGCCGGCCGGCACGGCGCCGAAGTCGTGGCCGTAGGTGGGTGCGTCCGTGTTGACGCGCAGCCGCCAGCCACCCGTCCGCGGGAGCCCGATGGGGTAGCGGTGGTGGCTGTGCTGGGACAGGTTGGCGACGACAACCACGTCGTCGCCCGGTCCGCCGCGGTGCCACCGGTGGGCGATGAGGACGCCGGCGCCGGCGTCCACGCGCAGGATGTGGGTGTGCGGGCCGTGGAGGCCGCCCGCGTGGTGGTCGCGATTGCGGCGCAAAGCCACGAGGTCGCGGACGAGGTGCAGGAAGCCGGAGTGGCGGTCGGCCTTGTCCCACGACAGCGGACGCCGATCGCTGAACCAGCCATCCTCAAGGAATTCCTGGCCTTGGAACAGCAGGGGCAGCCCGTTGCCGGTGAGCGTCAGGGCAAGCCCGAGGGCGGCGCGTTTGCGTGAGTGCCAGGAGTCGGCGGCGCCGGGGTTGATGGTTTCCGGAACGCGGGAGCGGCCGTTGGCCACCTCGTCGTGGGATTCGGTGAAGATGACGCGCTCGTGGGGTGCAGCGAGGTAGTGACCGGCGAAGGCGCGCGCGACGGCGTGCAGGTCGCGGTCCTCGTCGCGCGGGGTCTCGAGCGCGGCCCGCACGGGGTGGACGAAATCGGCGTCCCACTGGGAGTGGAATCCCAGTCCGCCCGCGCTGCTCGGGCGGGTGACCACGGGATCGCGCTGCATGTCCTCGGCGATGAGGAGCTTCCAGGGTTGGCGGACGCGCAGGTCGGCGGTGAGTCCGGCGAGGTGGTCGTGGCCGGGGCGGAGATAGGAGCCGCGGTCGCGGGTGTCGCCCCAGCGGGAACGGACGTAGTTGGTGCCGTCGAGACGAAGGCCGTCCACGTGGAATTCCTCCAGCCACATGACGGCGGCGTCGCGGAGGTAGGAGCGGACCTGCTTGCGGCCGTAGTCCGGACGCGTGGCGCCCCACGGCGTCACGGCCCGGCGGTCATTGAAGAAATAGATGCCGCCCCAACGGGCCTTGCGCCAGCCGTCGAAGCGCCATAGATCGAGGTCGGTCGGCCCGAGGTGGTTGTGGACGATGTCGAGGAACACCGCGATGCCGCGCCGATGCGCCTCCCGGACGAATCGGGCGAAGGCGTGGGGGCCGCCATAGCTGGATTCGATGGCGTAGGAGTGGGACGGGTTGTAGCCCCAGCTCACCGTTCCGGCGAATTCGAACGGTGGCATCACCTCGACGGCGTTGATGCCGAGCCAGGCGAGGTGGTCGAGGCGTCCGATGGCCTTGTCGAAGGTGCCCGGCCCGTGGTGGTCAGCCGCGAAGGTGCCGACGTGCAGTTCGTACAGGACGATCTCGTCCCAGCCCGGGGACGCGTACGCCTCCTCGCCGCTCCAGTCGAGGCTGGCCGGGTCGAAGACCACTGAGTTGCCGGTGGAATGTGTGACCTGCCGGGCGCAGGGATCCATGCGCCACAGGTAGGGCCCGCCGCGGCGCACGAGGAAGCGGTACTCCGCACCCGTCCCGACACCGGGCACGAACACCGACCACGTGCCGGCGCGGGCGTGGTCGAGGGCGAGGGGGTGCTTGCGGCGGGTGTCCCAGGCGCAGAAGTCACCGATGACCGCCACATTGCGCGCGTTCGGGGCCCACACGCGGAACGTCACGCCTCCGTCGTGGGGGATCGCGCCCATGCCGGGATGAGGCGAGGACTGGGCGGGCACGACGGCCAGCGTAGGCGTCCGCTCAAGCCGGGACGCCAGCGTCCGCCCTTGCCGGAGGGTCATCGGGGATGGTTCTCATGTGCTCACGTGCGCCAAAGGTCGAGGTGTTCCCATGTCGGGGGAGCGCCCAGCGACTCGATGCTGAGGCTGTTCGAGGTGGGGAAGCCTCGCAGGAGCGTGACCAGCCGTAGTGTCCAGTCAGTGTCGGGATCGATCGCAGGCAGCAGGTACGCCATTGCGGCCAGCGCGTTGTAGGTTCCGAAGACTCGCTTGGAGTCCTCGGCATCTCGCAGGTGGTCGAGCACTGGGATCTGACCGATCTTGGGCCTGGCGGGGGCGTACTGGAGTTTCCGGTTGAACAGGCGTCCATGATGTGCAGCGACGTTTCGCACGTAGTTCAGGCTCGCCAGCCAACTCGTCATCATCTTCTTGGTGGGGACACCGAAGGCGGAAGCAACCTCCGCGGCAGCCTGCTGGTTCAGGCCTCGGTACAACCTGGAAAGGTGCCCTAGTTCGAGGATCTCGGTGAGCGCCCAGACTGGCATGCGGTCGTCGTACTTGGCGCGGAAGTGCTCGACGAACCGCTCGTCAGAAGATGCTTGCCGAGTGCTGACCCGCTGCAGCCATTGCACATGACCACTCGCCGACGGCTCCCGGATGTCGGTGACGTTGGCGGTGAAGGTCTCCGTGAAGCACGAGGGGTCCTCGTAGGCGAACGCCGAGACCCTGCCAAGCACATACCCGACGCGCATGCGGAGCGCGACCTCAATGCGCTCAAGACCTTCCAGGACGTGCATGCGGAGCCGGCGATCGAAATCGATGATCTCCTCAGCATGCGCCAGACGTGTCCCGGCGCGAAAGTGATTCTTGATCCGGATTCGGGTACGACCCTCTTCGTCGAGGTACTCCTCAGACTCCCGGAAGGGGTAGAGGTAGCCGGTGAGTCGGTAGTATCCGATGGCCCGGAGAAGAGCACCGGCTCGGACCTTGTCACCCACATCGAGACCGTGCTGCACGAGCCGCTCGACCTGCTCATCCACCGATAGCCAAGGCTTGTTGTACTCCACCATCAGACTCCCAGACGGAAAATCAGCCCGCGCCTTGCGGCAACGGGCTGATCGTGATGCACCACTGTAGCACGGACAGCAGCCGAGCAGCCCTCCGTCAAGAGCCCCCCATGGCGTCGTAGTCCCCTCAGGCACGCACCAGCCCGGACGCCGCCACGTAGTTCGCGGCCAGCGCCACGGCGGAGAGCCGTAGGGCGTCGCGGCCGGGCAGGAACTGCGCGTGATGCAGGCCGATGCCGTTCACCGAGCCGGTTCCGATGAAGCTCATCAGCGACGGCACGACCTCGCCGTACTCGGAGAAGTCGTCCGACCCGCACGAGCGGAAGGGTTCGGCCGCCACCGGGACGCCCATTCCGAGCAGCAGGTCGTCCGCCGCCTGCGACAGCAGCGGATCATTCACCAGAGCGCGCCCGCCGCGGGTGATGGTGATGGTCGCGGACGCCCCGCGCGCGAGCGCTGTGCCCTCGGCGAGACGCGTGATCGCATCGTGGACGGCCACTCGGTCGGATTCCTGGAACGTGCGGATTGTTCCCGAGCAGGTGGCCGTCTCGGCGATGATGTTCGGCGCCGTCCCGCCGCGGATGGAGCCCACCGACACCACCGCCGGGTTGATGGGATCGACCGTCCGCTGCGTGATGCCCGCGAGCCCCATGACGATCGCGGCGAGCACCGTGATGGGGTCGATCGCCGCGTGCGGGTAGGCGCCGTGGCCGCCGCGTCCGGTCACGGTGATCTCGTAGCCGTCGAAGGCTGCGTTGACGGCGCCGGCCCCGGTGGAGACCATGCCGCGCTCCACGGCCGGCTGCACGTGGACGCCCACCATGGCTCGCACATCGGCATCCTCGAGGACGCCGGACGTCACCACGTCGGTGGCCCCCGGCGGATTCAACTCCTCGCGCGGCTGCAGGATCGGCACCATCGGGGAGGGCAGGTCGAGATCCCGGGCCGCGGCCAGCACCGCCCACAGTGCGGCCAGGTGCACGTCGTGGCCGCAGGCGTGCATGATGCCCCGGCGCTGGGACGCCCACTCGACCCCTGTCGCCTCGGTGATCGGCAGCGCGTCAAGCTCGGCGCGCAGCCCGACGGCGGGGCCCTCGGGGCCGCTGCGCGCGTGGGCCCCGGTCTCGGCGACTGGCTGCCAGTCGAGCCACGGCGTCGCGGCGATGAAGGCGTCCCGGGTGTCGCCCTCGTCGCCGCCCAGGTGCGGGTCGGCGTGGATCGCGCGGCGCAGGGACGCCGCGTCCGGCAGCACGGCGTCGATTCCGGCCACGAAGGCGTTCAGCAGGTCGGAGCTCATGGCCGGAGGTTATCGCCCCAGTGGTCGATGACGCGCGCGAAGGATTCCGCGAGGCGCTCCGGCGGGTGCGGGGCGGACGACGTGACCCGCGACGCCTCCGCCTGCAGGGACGCCGCCAGCGCCGCCGCCCGCGCGGCGGGCAGCCCGGCCGCGACGAACGTCCCGACCGCGCCCGCGAGGACGTCCCCCGAACCCGCCGTGGCCGACCAGGCCAGCCCGGGACGGGCGATCAGCACGACACCGTCGGGGGTCACGGCGTACTGGGTGGCGCCCTTGAGCAGCACGGTGGCGCCGGTCCGCTCGGCGGCCCGCCGGGCGTGGCCGATCGGGTCGCCCTCGACCGCGGGGCGCTCCACCTCGAGCAGACGGGCCAGCTCGCCGGCGTGCGGGGTCAGGACGGAATTCTCCGGCAGCGCGGGGTCGTCCGGCAGTCCGTCGGGGAGCGCGGCGAGCGCGCCGGCGTCCACCACCAGCGGGACGCCGTCGGCCAGCCGGGACGCCAGACGGTCGACGTCGCCGCCCGGCCAGCCGGAGCCGCACACCCACGCCTGGACGCGGCCGGGGTCGTCGGGGTCCATCGGCACCACCACGCTCGGATGCGCCGCCAGCACGAGGTCAGCCGGACGCCGGGGGCCCGCGTAGCGCACCATGCCAGCCCCCGACCACAGCGCCCCCGTCACGCCCAGCACGGCGGCGCCGGGGTAGTCGTCGGTGCCGGTGTCGAAGCCCACGACGCCGCGGGAGTACTTGTCGGAGGTGGCGTCGGGCCACGGGAACCAGGCTGAGCAGTCGGCCTCCTCGAGCGCCGCGACCTGCGATGGGGGCGGTGCCACGCCGATGTCGACCAGCCGGACCAGCCCGCACCGATCCGCCGCGGGCCGCGCCACGTGGGCCAGCTTGTGCGCGATGAACGTCACCGTCACGGTGGCGGCGAAGCTGGGGTGCACGGCGTGGCTGTCGGCGACGAGTCCGCTCGGGATGTCGACGGCCAGCACCGGCACTCCGGCCGAGGCGGCGGCGTCGGCGACGGCGAGGACGTCGGCGTCCAGCCCCGGACGTCCGCCCAGCCCGGAGACGCCATCGATCACGAGGGCCGCCCCGGACGCCAGCGCCGTGGCCTCGCCGGAGTCCACGCGCCGGGCTCCGGCGGCGAGCGCGGCGTCCAACCCCGCCTCATGGGTCGTGCCCGCGCAGGGCCAGACGACGAGGTCGAACTCGTCGTCGAGCAGGCCGGGCAGCGCGGCGAGCGCGAACAGGGCGTCGCCGGCGTTGTTGCCGCGCCCAGCGACCGCGAGGACGACCCGCGGCTCCTCGCCCCGGGGCTCGGGCTCCTCGGCGTACCAGCCGGCCATGCTCAGCAGGTTGGCCGCCTCGCGCGCGACCGCCTCCGCCGCGACGGCCATCAGGTCGCCGTCCGGGTGGGCGTCGAACCACGTCTGTTCGGCGTCCCGGATCTGTTGGGCGCTCACCACGGGCTGCATGCCCCGAGCGTACGCAGTTTTGGACCCGACGAAATGTCGCCAAGGCGCCAAAACCACGGGGGCCAAAACGCGGGGTTGAA
>JAKDIK010000129.1 GCA_030450535.1 Propionibacteriaceae bacterium | reverse complement strand
GTCACACAGAAGGCAGCCTGAGCATGGCCCAGCATAACGAGATCCAGTTCGAGACCGAACTGTGCGAGTACCTCCAAGATCACGGCTGGCACTACTCGCCCAACGACGACGGCTACGACCGGCAACGCGCCCTCTATCCCGCCGACGTCTTCGCTTGGCTCGAAGAAACCCAGCCTGACGATCTCGCCAAGCGCATCAAGCCCGGCATGAGCCCCGACGCCGTCACGAAGGTCAAGGACGGCATCCTCACCCGGCTCGCCAAGGTCCTCGACACGGGCCAGCCCTCCGGCGGCACACTCCACGTCCTGCGCAACGGCTTCAAGGACACCCCCGCCAGCTTCGCCATGATGCAGCGGCGGCCCGAGCTCGCCGGCAACACCACCACCGAGAAGCGCTACGCCGCCAACCGCGTCCGCGTCATGCGGCAGGTCTACTACTCGACCAACAACGCCAACTCCATCGACCTGGTCCTGTTCGTCAACGGCATCCCCGTGGCGACGGCCGAGCTGAAGACCGACTTCGTCCAGTCGATCCAGAAGGCCAAGCAGCAGTACATGACCGACCGGAAGCCCGCGGGCGAGCCCCTGCTCGGCTTCGGCACGCGCGCCCTGGTCCACTTCGCCGTCTCCAATGACGAGGTGTGGATGACCACCAAGCTGGAGGAGGGCAAGACCCGGTTCCTGCCCTTCAACCGGGGCAACCACGGCCACGCCGGCAACGCCGAGGACCCCAGCGGCACGACCTCGCCGACCGCCTACCTGTGGCAGGAGGTCTGGCAGCGCGACCGCTGGCTCGACATCCTCGGCAAGTTCATGCACTACGAGACCGTCACCAGCAAGAACCCGGCCACCGGCCAGATGAAGACCAGCCACACCCTGATCTTCCCGCGCCACCACCAGCTCGACGCGGTCAACCGGCTCCTTGACGACGTGCGCGCCACCGGACCCGGTCAGCGGTACCTGATCCAGCACTCGGCCGGCTCGGGCAAGACCCGGACCATCGCGTGGAGCGCCCACCGGCTCGCGACGCTGCACCGTCCTGACAACACCAAGGTGTTCGACTCGGTCATCGTCGTCACCGACCGCAACGTCCTGGACGCGCAGCTGCAGGAGGCCGTCAAGCAGATCGAGGCCCAGCCGGGTTTCGTCGCCACGATCAACGCCCACGAGGCCGCCAAGAAGTCGTTCGGCTCGAAGTCGAAGTACCTCACCGACGTGCTGGCCAGCGGCAAGAACATCATCGTGGTCACCATCCAGACGTTCCCCTTCGTCCTGGAGGCGATCCAGGAGAACAAGGCGCTGCAGGGCAAGAGCTTCGCGGTGATCGCCGATGAGGCACACTCCAGCCAGACCGGGCAGGCCGCTGCCAAGCTGAAGCAGGTGCTGACCAGCCAGGAGGCGTCCGACCTGGACGATGGTGGCGAGGTGGACATCGAGGCGGTGCTGGCCGCCGGCGCCAAGGAGAAGGCCGACACGCACAACATCTCGTTCTTCGCGTTCACCGCGACCCCGAAGAGCAAGACCATGGAGCTGTTCGGCACCCCCGACGACGAGGGCAAGCCCCGTCCGTTCCACACCTACACGATGCAGCAGGCCATCGAGGAGGAGTTCATTCTCGACGTCCTGAAGAACTACACGACCTACGCGACGGCGTTCCAGCTCGCCCAGAACGTCGCCGACGGCCAGATGGACCCGGTGGCCAAACTCGACGGCACCGGCGATCTGGTGGACGAGTCGGCGGCGACGAAGGGCCTGATGCGGTGGGTGAAGCTCCACCCGACCAACATCGCCCAGAAGGTCGCCATCATCGTGGACCACTTCGACACCCAGGTGAAGCACCGGCTGGGCGGGACGGCGAAGGCCATGGTGGTGACGGACTCGCGGAAGGCCGCCGTCCGCTACAAGCAGGCGATCGACGCCTACATCGCGAAGCACAACCTGTCGGAGGCCACCGCGCTGGTGGCGTTCTCGGGTGAGGTCGAGTTCCACGCCGAGGATCTGGAGGGCTACGAGGACGATCCGATCACGGTCGGTGACACGTTCACCGAGTCATCGATGAACCCGGGGGTGAAGGACCTGCGTTCGGCCTTCGACACCCCGGAGTACCGCGTGATGATCGTGGCGAACAAGTTCCAGACGGGGTTCGACCAGCCGAAGTTGTGCGCGATGTACGTGGACAAGCAGCTCTCGGGAGTGGCGGCCGTCCAGACCCTGTCGCGGCTGAATCGGTTCGTACCGGGCAAGGTGACGTCGGTGCTCGATTTCGTGAACGACCCCGACGACATCCTGGCGGCGTTCAAGCCGTACTTCGAGGAAGCCTCGCTCGTCGCCACGACGGATCCGAACCTCATCCACGACATCGGCAACAAGCTGGACGTGGCCGGTCACTACACCTCGGATGAGATCGACGCCGTGGTGACCGCTCACGTCCTGAACAAGGGCAACAACGCGTTGGCGGGCGCCCTGGCCCCGGTGAAGCATCGCTTCATCGCGGCGTACGCCTCGGCGAAGGCGAGTTCCGACAAGGGGAAGCTGGACGAGTTGGACATGTTCCGCAAGGACGTGGGCACCTACGTGCGGTTGTACGACTTCCTGAGCCAGGTCCTGGACTTCGGGGACACCGACGTGGAGAAGCACGCGATCTTCTTCCGCTACCTGGCGTCCCAGATCCGGATCCAGGACCGGTCGCCAGAGGTGGACCTGTCCGAGGTCGCGCTGGTGAACATCAAGCAGAAGGAACTGGGTGAGCACTCACTGGATCTGACCGACGGCGAGGTGGTGCCGTTGCTGCCGACGTCCGCGGCGGGCTCGAAGAAGGCGCATGACCCTCGGCTCAAACTGATGCAGGAGATCATCGCTCAGTTGAACCAGCAGTTCGCCGGGGAGAACTTCCGGGAGGACCAGGAGGTGACCTGGGTGGAGGCGTTGGTCGCCGCGATGCGCACCGATTCCGACCTGGCTGAGCAGGCTGAGGCGAACTCGGAGGCCCAGTTCCTGACGTCTCCGACCTTGAAGGATGCGGTGCTGCTGGCGGTGGCGGAGACGGATGCCGCTCACTCGAGGATGACGGAGTTGTTCCACGAGAAGGGTCACGTCGAGAAGGCCTTGGTCGAGCTCCTGGGCCGATTGCTCTACCTCGAGTTGCATGCTCAGGAGGCGTCCAGCGAGGAACCGGTCGCGGCTGCGTCCGGTGTGGTGTCGGTGTCCGATCAGGGTGAGCCCAGTCCGCTGCCAGGAGATGTGAAGGTCGCTGCCGAGGGCCCGTACCCCACGCCGGACGGGGACGCGCTTCGGGAGGGTGACCGGGTGTACTCCCGACCGATGGCCAAGCACCTCATCCTCGGAACGGGGGTCGGGATCGTGGACGTGTTCTTCATGGTCGAGGGCGAGATCTGGGTCGAACTCCACCATGAGGCGGACCCGTCCTCCACGACATCCGTTCCGCTGGCTGACGTCCAGAGGCTGGTGTAACCCTGCCCCGCCCCGATCAGATGTGCGGCGTCGCCATCGTGAACCAGACGAGCCCGTCGGCGGTGGCGATTTCGAGGCTTCCCGTGTCGGCGTGAATGTCCAGCTCGACGGCGTCGCCGTCCACCGGGGCCCAGGCTGTGCCGCCGAAATCCGACAGGCCCGCCACATCCGGACGCCGCACCTCCAGGCGGCCGTCGGCGAACGCGATCGTGATGCCGTCGACCTCCTGGCTCTGCCCGGCCAGCAACCGCAGGCGGCGCACGGGCACCGCGGCCGCCTCGGCCGGGATGCGCTGGCGCACGACGAGGCGTCCGCGGTGCTCCACGAGCGTCAACTCGCGGGGCAGGGTGAGCAGCGAGCGGCGTCCGCCTTCCGCGGCGTCGTGCGCGTAGCTCCAGTTGCCGAGCCAGCCGAGCATGATCACCCGGCCGTCAGGACCGTCGGCGAACGTGACGCCCGCGTAGAAATCGCGGCCGTGATCGAGCCAGTCGAAGGTGCGGGGATCCTCGACGTCGCTCATCCGGCGGGGCGTGAAGGTGCGGCCGTCGAAGTCGCCCACGAAGTACTGCTGGCCCGAGCCGACGTGAAGCCCGCCCGGGTTGATGCTGACGGTGAGCACCCAGGCGGACTCATCGGTGCCCTCGATGGGCAGGCGGAACAGGTCGGGGCATTCCCACGCGCCGTCGCGGGCGTGGTGGGGGCCGAAGGTGCTCGCGTCGCTCCAGTGCACGAGGTCGTCCGAGGTGTGGATGAGGACCTGCTGGTGCTCCGCCTCGACCGTCACCATCACCCAGCCGTCGCCGTGCCGGAACACCTTCGGGTCGCGGAAATTCGCTGAGCCGCGGTCGAGCACCGGATTGCCGGCGTAGCGCGTCCACGTCAGGCCCTCGTCGGTGCTCACCGCGAGCGACTGGGCCTCGATCCCGGCCCGCGGCGACTCGCCGTGGTAATGGGAGGTGTAGATGGCCACGAGGACCTCGTCGGCATCACCGAGGGCGGGCGCGTCCGGCCAGGAGGCCACGACGGACGCGGGCGCCGCGACGCAGCTGCCCGAGAAGATGTCCTCGCCGTCGGCGCCCGGCAGGGCCACCGGATGGGGTGTCCAGGTGAGCAGGTCGGTGGACGTCGCGTGTCCCCAGGACATCGATCCCCAGTGGGCGCCGAACGGGTTGCACTGATAGAACGCGTGCCAGGTGCCGTCGCGGTGGATCAGGCCGTTGGGGTCGTTGATCCAGATGGGCGGCGACAGGTGCCAGCGGGGCTCGGCTGCGCTCATGCAGCGGCGAAGCCCGCCCAGCGGGCGAGGGTGTGGGAGATGCGGGGGCTGAAAGCGACGCTGCGGCCGTCCAGCTCGATGATCGGGCACACGCCGCGGATCGCCGACACGAGCCAGGCGCCGTCGACCAGGTTCAGCTCCTCGGGCTGGATGAGACGTTCGCGGAATTCGCGGCCGTGCTGTGCGGCGTGCTCGCGCAGAACGTCGACGGTCACGGACGCGAGGATTCCTGTGTCCTGGGTCGGCGTGGTGTCGAGGAGTCCGTCGCGGGCGACGACCAAGGCGCTGGTGGGTCCCTCCAGGAGGTATCCGTCGGAGCTGATGAAGAGGGCGTCGTCCACGCCGCGCCGGTTGGCCTCTCGCTTGGCCGCGGCGTTCATGGCGTAGGAGATGGTCTTGACGCCGCCGAGCAGCCACGGCGCGTTGCGGAAGGCGTCCGAGGTCCGGCCCGTGTGCAGGCCGGCGACGCGCAGGGGCACGCAGGAGGCGGGTCCCGGCGCGATGAGCACCACCCCGACGGGGTCGGACGCGACGAACTCGCCGCCGCGCGTCCAGATGACCTTGCAGACCGCCTCGCCGTCGCCGGTCCAGGCGGCTGCGGCCTGGTCGATCAGGCCGGCCCACGCGGACACGTCGATCGGGGGAAGGTCCATGGCCGCCGCCGACCGGGCGAAGCGGGCGAGGTGCCTGTCGCGGTGATCCACGCGGACGCCGTGGGCGTCCCGCACCACGCGCATCGCGTCGAAGCAGCCGTCGCCCCGGGTGAAGCCGAGGTCGTCCGCAGCGATCGGGGGTGAATTCGGGGGGATGACGCCGTGGCCCAGCAGGGCCACCACCCGGTGGTTCGAGGACTCCATGGGGTCAGGATAGGGGGCTTCGCGGCTAGGCTCGGGTCATGATCGCACCCGTGGTGGCCCTCGAATGGCTGGCTGAGCATCCCGAGGCTGTGCTGGTCGATGTGCGGTGGTACCTGGATGGTCGCAGCGGCGTCGAGGCGCACGCCAAGGGCCACATCCCGAACTCGGCGTTCGTCGATCTGAACGCCGTCCTGGCGTCGGAGCCCAGCGCGGCCGCCGGCCGCCACCCGTTGCCCACGCCGGAGGTGTTCGCCGAGGGGATGCGCGCCGCGGGCATTTCGGACGACTCGGTCGTGGTGGCCTACGACGACGCCGGCGGCGCGTCCGCCGCGCGCCTCGTCTGGCTGCTGCGACTGCTCGGCGTGGACGCCGCCCTGCTCGACGGCGGCATCGGCTCCTGGCAGGGCGAACTCGCGACGGGCGTCTGGAAGCCCCAGCGGGCCGGCGACTTCACGGCCCGCCCCTGGGATCCCGCCGGTCTGGCCACGATCGACGACGCCGCCACGGGTCGGCACGTCATCGACGCCCGGGCGTCCGAGCGCTACCGCGGCGAGGTGGAACCCATGGACGCGCGTGCCGGCCACATTCCCGGCGCGCTCAACCTGCCCTTCACCGGCAACCTGGACGCCAGCGGGCACTTCCTGCCCCCGGAGCAGCTCGCCGAACGGTTCCGCGAGGTCGGCATCGACAACGGCGTCGACGTGATCGCGTACTGCGGCTCCGGCGTCACCGCCTGCCACAACCTCATCGCGCTCGAGTTGGCCGGCCTTGGTCGGACGCGCCTCTACCCGGGCTCGTGGTCGCAGTACGCCGGCACGGAGCGTCCGGCCGCGCTGGGGTCCGAACCGGGCACGCGTCCGGTCAAGCCGCTGCGGTAGGGCCGGCTGAGCGCCTTGGGCTGCGACGGCTCGTTACACCACTTTGGTTCAATAAAGTGGTGTAAGAGAGTCGGCCTCGTCGTCGGAGATCGAGGGTGTCACCGCTGGTGCGCGCGCGTTGGCGCTCGCCGCCATCGAGGCCCAGGACGTCATTGACGCGCTCGACGCCTTCGCCGAGCGCGTGGGGCGGCGCGGGTACTGACTCACACCCCAACGACGGTCCGCTGTCGCGGTGAGGAGACCGAGGGAACGGATCGAGGCCCCGATGGACCATGCGAAAGGGCCCCTGATCCTGCACACAGGCAGGCCAGAGGCCCTTTCGGGTCGACGAGGTCTCTCAGAGGTCGAAGTACATCTCGAACTCGTGCGGGTGCGGACGCTGGCGCAGGGCGTTGATGTCCTCGCTCTTCATCTCGATCCACGTCTCGATCAGGTCGGCGGTGAACACGTCCCCGGCGAGCAGGAAGTCGTGGTCGGCCTCCAGCGCCTTGAGTGCTTCCTCGAGCGAACCCGGGACGGTCGCGATCTCGGCGTGCTCCTCGGGAGGCAGCTCGTAGAGGTCCTTGTCGACCGGGGCGGGCGGCTCGGTCTTGTTCTGGATGCCGTCGAGGCCAGCCAGCAGCATCGCGGAGAACGCCAAGTACGGGTTGGCCGACGGGTCGGGGCAGCGGAACTCCATGCGCTTCGCCTTCGGCGACGGGCCGGTGATCGGGATGCGGATGCACGCCGAGCGGTTGCGCTGGCTGTACACCAGGTTGACCGGCGCCTCGAAGCCCGGGATCAGGCGGTGGTAGGAGTTCGCCGTCGGGTTGGTGAACGCCAGCAGCGCCGGCGCGTGGGCGAGGATGCCGCCGATGTACCAGCGCGCCAGATCCGACAGGCCGGCGTAGCCCGCCTCGTCGGCGAAGAGCGGCTGGCCGTCCTTCCAGATCGACTGGTGCACGTGCATGCCCGAACCGTTGTCGCCGAAGATCGGCTTCGGCATGAAGGTGGCGGTCTTGCC
>JAKDIK010000019.1 GCA_030450535.1 Propionibacteriaceae bacterium | reverse complement strand
CCTTGCGGAGGCCGGTCGGCGTGAACCGCCACACCCCGCGCACCGCCACGTTGCGAACGAACTGGATCGGCGTCGTGAAGCCGGTGCGCAGCATCCTCGTCTGCAGCGACAGCTCCGAGCGCAGCAGCGTCCAGCCGCCGCGACGCGCGTACGCCCCCGCTCCCACGCGGTAGAGCACGAGCGGTTCGGCCACATTGGAGACCCTGGCGCCGGCGGCGATCATGCGGGCGAAAAGCCAGTAATCCTCCATGCGCGCCAGATGTTGATACCCCCCGGCAGCGGCGACGGCCGTCCGGCGATAGACGACTGCCGGGTGGTTGAACGGGTCCTGGAAACGGGCCAGGGCCGCGATGGCGTCCGCATCGGTCGGCCAGGTGCGGACGAGGCCGCGCTCGGACTCATCGGTGGCGAACTCGACGATGGCGGCCGACAGCAGGTCGAGCCCGGCGGACACCAGCGGCACCTGGACGGCGAAGCGCTGCGGCAGGGAGACATCATCGGCGTCCGCCCGGGCCACGATCTCGTGGCGGCACGCAGCCAGCCCCTCCTCCAGCGCGCGGGCCAGGCCGACGTTGGCCTCCAACTCGACCAGGCGGACGTCCGCGCCGCCGGTCAGTTCCCCGGCGGCCGCGCGCGCGAGGACGGCGCCGATGTCCGCTCCCACGGGGCCGTCGCGCACGATCACGATCTCGGAGGGACGCAGCTGCTGATCGACCGACACCGATGCCAGCGCCCGCGCGAAGTGATCCGCGGCGTCCCCGGCGTACACGGGCAGCAGCACGCTGAACGCGGTCTCAGCCACGGCCCGCCCCCCGCTCCACGGACGCGACATCGTCGGCGACCGGGGTGTTGGCCAGCACCGCCATCGTCGTCGGCTGCGATCCCAGGCCCTCGCGCAAACCCGACCAGCCGTGCCGCAGCAGGGCGCCCCGATCGGACGAATGGGCCAGCATCCGGCCCCAGCGTCGCAGGGTCGAGCCCAGATAGAGCGCACGGTCGCGGACGCCCAGGGCGTCCGATCGCGTGAACAACCACACCTTGTTGCGCACCTCGTTGCGGAAGCGGGGGCCGGGATCGGCATCCGAACTACCGAATACCTTCGTCAGGTGCCGCACGCGGCTCGCCGGCACGTACAGGCCCACGCCGTGACGCAACAGTCGCGCGGTGTACTCGAAGTCGTCATTCCACAGGAAGTAGGCGGCCTGGGGGAGCCCGTGCGCGTGGACGGCGTCCCCGGCGATGAGAATGCTCACGAAGGACGCCGAGCGCACCGCCCTGGCGTCCACCGCGTCGGCCGCCGCCCGCTCGGCCGCCGACAGCCCGAACCGCTCCCGCGGGGTGTTCATGGGGTGCTCCCGGCCGTCGTGCCAGTCCGCCCGCGACGCAGCGACCACCACCTCACCCGCGTACCGCTCTCGCGCATCGAGCAGCGCCGCGAGCGCACCCGGTTCGGGCACCGTGTCGTCGTCCATGATCCACACCAGGTCAGCGGCGTGGCGGCACATCGCCACCGCGATGCCCGCGGCGAAGCCGCCCGCGCCGCCGGTGTTGGTGGGCAGCCCCACCACCTCGCTCACGACAAGGTGTTCGGACGCCAGCGTCGCGGAATCATCGGTGGAGGCGTTGTCGATGACGACCACCGCATCGGGGCGTCGCGTCTGGGCGGCGAGGCCGTCCAGCGCTCGGGCCAGCAGGTCCCGCCGGTTCCAGGCCACCACCACGGCGACGACGCGCGGGGACGGGGGCTGGGCCATGGCCGTCACCCTAGCCCAGCACGGCGCGGCGATCCGGGTGGCACCCCGATACGCTGGCGGGGTGAATCCGACCGTCTCGAACATCCTGCTGATCCTGCTCTTCATCGTCATCGGTGGGGTGTTCGCGGCGGCGGAGATGGCGCTGGTCTCGCTGCGGGAGAGCCAGGTGCGCGGCCTCAGCACCCGGGGCAAGCGCGGGCGGACGGTCGCGAGCCTCGCGGCCGATCCCAACCTGTTCCTGTCGGCGGTGCAGATCGGCGTCACGCTGTCGGGCTTTCTGTCGGCGGCCTTCGGTGGCGCCACGTTGGCGGGCGAGTTGGCGCCCGTGCTCGTCGGCTGGGGAGTTCCCGAGCCGATGGCGTCCACCCTCGCGCTGGTGGTGATCACCGTTGCGATCTCGTACGTGTCGATCGTCGTCGGGGAGCTCTCGGCCAAGCGGCTCGCCATGCAGCGCGCCGAGGTATTCGCGATGGCGCTGGCGCCGCTGGTCAACGTCATCGCCATCGTGGCCCGGCCGATCATCTGGTTCCTGGGCGTCTCGACGAACGTGGTGGTGAGGCTGCTGGGCGGAGACCCGTTGGCTTCCCGCGAGGAGGTCACCGACGAGGAGATCCGGGCGATGGTCTCCAGCTCGGCGACCCTGGGCGATGAGGAGCGCCAGATCGTGGACGAGGTGTTCGCGGCGGGGCAGGTGAGCCTGCGCGAGGCGATGGTGCCGCGCACCGAGGTGGACTTCCTCGACGGCGATCTGCCCGCCTACAAGGCGGCGCGCGAGGTGGCGAACGGGTCCCACAGCCGCTACCCGGTTGTGGGCCGCGACACCGACGACGTGCTCGGCTTCCTGCACGTGCGCGACCTGTTCGACCTCGACCCCATCGCCCGCAGCGCCCCGATTAGCCAGCTGGTCCGACCCGTCGCGTCCTTGCCGCAGACCGTCCGCATTCTGCGGGCCCTGTCGATCATGCAGGCCGCCAACGACCACCTCGTGGTGGTGCGCGACGAGTACGGCGGCACCGCCGGCATCGTCACCATCGAGGACCTCGTCGAGGAGCTCATCGGCGACATCACCGATGAATTCGATCTCGAATCGAGCGACGGCGCCGGGATCGCCGACGAGTTGGACGGTCTCACGACCCTGGAGCAGTTCGCCGAGCGCTACGACCTCGTGCTGCCCGAGGGCCCGTACGACACCGTGGCCGGGTATCTCATGGCGGCGCTCGGCCACCTGCCCGAGCGCGGCGACAGCGTCCGCGCCCCCGTGATGGCCGTGAACGCGGAGGAGCCGGGCATGGAGGACGTCGAGCTCACCGTCATCGAGCTGGACGGACGCCGCGCCTCGCGTCTGCGCCTCACGCGGCACGGCGTCCCCGCCGTGGATTCCGCGGCGCAGTAGCGTCGCGGGAGACCCGCGGGAACGGGGGAGGGGAGCGCCATGGGTGACGACGACGGCGCCGCGCTGCTGGCGTCCCAGGAGGTCGGGGAGCTGCTGAGCGCGGCGGTCGAGCACGCCGGCGGCCACCTGGTCACGTGGATGCTCGACCACATCGACGCGAACCCGCAGCAGTCGACCACGGCCACGTACTCGGCGGTTGTCGACTGGGCCTACGGGCGGCGCGACGAGCTGCTGGGGGTGAGCGCGCGGGTGAGCGGGCCGTCGGCGTCCGACAGCCGTGCCGAGATCTTCGCCGACGGCGAGCGCGAGGTTGCGGTGTGGCTGTACCCGAACGACCCCGACCTCCCCGGCCTCGCCCGGGCCGCCTATCCCTCCTCGCTGGCAGCGGTGCTGACGGACGCCGGCGCCGTGGGTCCCCTGCCGCCGGGCGCGGTGGAGCTGACGATGATCGCCTACCGGCCGCGGCGCCGCGCCGTGCTGCGCGCCAGTGTCGCCGGCGGGCCGACGTTTTATGTCAAGGTGCTCCGCGAGCGGCTCTTCGACGAGGTGCGCCGGCGCCACGAGCTGCTGGCGTCCGCCGGCGTGCCGGCCCCGCCCGTCGCGGCGACCACCCCGGACTACCTGCTCGTGCTCGCCCAGTTGCCCGGCGCGCCGCTGGCACGCGCCGTCTTCGCGGACGTCCCGCCGTGCACGGCCGAGGATCTCATCGGCGTGCTGGACGCCATGCCCACCTCGGTTGCCCGGTTGTCGCGGCGTCCACCCTGGTCGGACGCGGTCGACCACTACACCGCCATGGTGGCGGCGGCCGTTCCCGCCCAGGAGGAGCGGTTGCAGCACATTGCCGGGCACATCCGCGCCGGGCTGGCGAACCTGCCGCCCGGCGACGAGCCCACGCACGGCGATTTCCACGAGGGGCAGGTGCATGTGGCCGGCGGGCGCGTCGTGGGCATCCTCGACGTCGACACCATCGGTCCCGGACGGCGGGCGGACGACCTCGCCTGCCTGATCGCCCATCTCTCGACCATCCAGCGCATGAACCCCGCCCAGGCGGCCCGTGTCCATGCGCTGCTGCGGGCGTGGGTTCCGGTGTTCGATGCGCGCGTCGACCCCATCGAACTGCGTCTGCGCGCGGCTGCCGTCATCGTCTCGCTGGCGACCGGGCCCTATCGTGGCCAGGAGCCGCACTGGGAGCGCGACACCATCGCCATGGTGGACGCCGCAGAGGCTCTCGTGCGCCAGGTGCTGTGACCTCGCAGGGGTGGCCCGACCCCGCCTCGTCCGTGACCGGCCCGTGACCTGCCGACCGCGGAGGTCACAAACCTGTATCAACCGCACGCGACGCACCGAGGCGCTGCCTTGTCACCGGGCCGCGCGGTCTAGGATTCGGCACGACCGGCGCGTAGATCGCCGCCTACACCCGTCGTGTGGAAACCCTTGCCGAGGAGGCAATTGCTGTGAAGAAGACCCTGATTGGTACCGGCCTCGCCGCCGCCCTCGTCCTGGCCGGCTGCGCACAGCCGCCGGCCGCTACCCCCGAGACGACCGCGGGGGGGACGTCGAGCCCTGCCGCCGGCGCGTCCGAGTTCCAGGCCTGCATGGTCTCCGACGAGGGCGGCTTCGACGACCGCTCCTTCAACGAGACCTCCTACAAGGGCATGATGGATGCCGTCGAGTCCCTCGGCATCCAGTACCGCGAGCTGCAGTCCGACACCGTCTCTGACTACGCCGGCAACGTGCAGCGGATGGTGGATGCCGGCTGCAACATCATCGTGACCGTGGGCTTCGCCCTCGGCGACGCGACGCTCGCGTCGGCCGAGGCGAACCCCGACATCGACTACGCGATCGTCGACTTCTCCTACACCGACGACTCCGGTGCGAACGTCGCTCCGGACAACGTCAGGGGCCTCACGTTCAACACCGCCCAGCCGTCGTTCCTCGCCGGCTACCTCGCAGCGTCGATCTCCGAGAGCGGCGTGGTCGGCACCTATGGCGGCGCGCCGTACCCGACCGTCACCATCTTCATGGACGGCTACGCCCAGGGCGTGGAGCATTACAACTCGGTCAAGGGTGCCGACGTTCGTGTCGTCGGTTACGACCGGGCCACCGGCAACGGCTCGTTCATCCCCAACAACAGCTTCTCCGACGTGGCCGGCGCCAAGCAGATCGCGACCAGCCTCGTGGCCCAGGGTGCCGACGTCATCCTCCCGGTCGCCGGGCCCGCCTCCGAGGGCGGGCTGCAGGTGGCCCAGGAGAGCAACGGTCAGGTGTCGAGCATGTGGGTCGACTCCGACGGGTTCGTGCAGATGCCGCAGTACGGTGCCGTGATCCCGACCTCGGTCGGCAAGGCCATGGACGTCGCCGTGGAGGAGGCGATCACCGCGTCGCTGAATGACGAGTTCAGCAACGACATCTACGTCGGCACGTTCGACAACGAGGGCGTCTACCTCGCGCCGTTCCACGACTTCGATTCCAAGATCTCCGCGGAAACGAAGGCGGAAATCGACCAGCTCAAGGCCGACATCATTTCGGGCGCGGTCACCGTCGAGTCCTGACGTCGGGTTCCTCGCTTGACGCACCATCTCAGCGCAGGGAGGCGGCCACGGGCCGCCTCCCTGCGCGTTGCGTCGCGCCCAGTGGCACCCGCGCGCGTGGTGCCGCTGTGCGTTGCGCGCGGCTTCGTGGAATGATCCGGCCTGTGACCCAGACGAGCACCGGCTTGGAGCTGGCCGGCATCACCAAACGCTTCGGTTCCTTCACCGCGGTCGACGCGGTGGATCTGGACGTGCACCCCGGCGAGATCCACTGCCTGCTCGGGGAGAACGGCGCGGGCAAGTCAACGCTCATGAACGTGCTCTACGGACTGCTGGCACCCGATGAGGGCAACATCGTCGTCGACGGCGTCCCCCAGCTGTTCACCAATCCCCGCCAGGCGATGCGGGCCGGCATCGGCATGGTGCATCAACACTTCATGCTCGTCGACCCGTTCACCGTGTCCGAGAACCTCATGCTGGGCCGCGAGGGCGGGTTCGTGCTCGCCAGGGACACCGCGCGCAACCGGGTGCGGGAACTGGGCGAGCGCTACGGGATGCCGGTCGATCCGGACGCGATCATCGAGGACCTGCCCGTCGGCGTCCAGCAGCGGGTGGAGATCCTGAAGGCGCTCGCCTACGACGCGAAGTACCTCGTGTTCGACGAGCCCACCGCGGTGCTCACCCCGCAGGAGATCGACGAGCTGATGGCGGTGATGGGGCGCCTCCGCGACGAGGGCAAGGGCATCGTCTTCATCACCCACAAGCTGCGTGAGGTCCGCGCCGTCGCCGACCGCATCACGGTGATGCGGCGCGGCCGGATCGTCGGGCGGGCGCAGGCCACGGCGTCCGAGGCCGAACTCGCCGAGCTCATGGTGGGCCGCGCGATCGACCTGCAGGTCGCGAAGGAGGCCGCGCAGCCGGGCGAGGCCCGCCTGAGCGTTTCCGGGCTGAAGGTGGCGAACGCCGCCGGTGGCATCGTGGTCGACGGGGTCGACTTCGAGGTGCGTGCGGGCGAGACGCTCTGCATCGCCGGCGTCCAGGGCAACGGGCAGTCCGAACTGGTGGACGCATTGCTCGGGAACATCGCGCCGCTGGCCGGCACCATCACCCTCGACGGCGTCGACATCACGCGCAGCACGCCCCGAAAGACGATCGACGCCGGGATGGGCTACGTTCCCGAGGACCGCGAGCACGACGGCTTCGTCGCGCCGTTCACGATCGCCGAGAACCTGGTGCTCAACCGCTCGACACAGGCGCCCTTCGCCAAGGGACTGGCGCTCGACCTCGACGCGATCGAGGCCAACGCCGAACAACTGCGCGAGGAGTTCGACATCCGCGCCCAGTCCGTGCACGACCCGATGAGCGCGCTGTCGGGCGGCAACAAGCAGAAGGTCGTGCTGGCACGTGAGCTGAGCCGACCCCTGAGCGTTCTCGTCGCCAGCCAGCCGACGCGCGGCGTGGATGTCGGCGCCATCGAGTTCCTGCACCGCCGCATCGTGTCGGAACGGGACAAGGGGACGGCCGTCCTGCTCGTGTCGACCGAGCTCGACGAGGTTGAGGCGCTCGCCGACCGGGTGCTCGTCATGTATCGCGGAAAGGTCGTCGGCATCGTGAGCCCGGACACCCCGCGGGACGTCCTCGGCCTCATGATGGCGGGCGTTCCGCTGGACGAGGCCGTCACAGCGGCGCAGGCCAAGGCGCCGGGAGGAGGGAACCATGGCTGAGGCGGTTCGGGACAACGCCGTCTGGCGCGAGCGCGGGCGGCGCTGGCTGACGACGGCCGGGTCGATCGTGCTGGCGCTGCTCGTCGGCGCCATCTTGATGGTGGTGAGCGACGAGGAGGTGATTGGGCAGTACGCCTACCTGTTCACCGCTCCGGCCCTGCCGCTGGGGGCCACCTGGGCGAAGGTCGCGGGTGCCTACTCCGCGCTGGCCCTCGGCGCCCTCGGCTCGCCCCTCGCCCTGGCGTCGACCGCCTGGCAGGCCGCGCCGCTCATCGCGGCCGGCCTCGGCGTCGGCCTCGCGTTCCGGGCGGGCCTGTTCAACATCGGGGCCCAGGGCCAGGCCGTCTGGGGATCCATCGCCGCCGCCTATGTGGGCTTCGCCTGGCCGCTCCCGCCGGTGCTGCATCTGATCGTCGCGATCGCGGCAGGCCTGCTCGCCGGCGGCGTCTGGGGGGGCATCGTCGGCCTGCTCAAGGCGAGAACCGGCGCGCACGAGGTCATCGTCTCCATCATGATGAACTTCCTCGCCACCGCCTCCCTGGGCTGGCTGCTGCTCACGCCGATGTTCCTGCGGCCCGGGCGCATCGATCCGATCGCCCCGCAGATCCGCGACACCGCACCCTTCCCGATCCTGTTCGGCCAGTTGCACGTGGGGTTCCTGGTGGCACTGGCCGCCGCCGTCCTCGTGTGGTGGCTGCTGGACCGGTCGACCCTGGGCTTCGCGATCCGCGCCGTCGGCTCGAACGCGGCCGCAGCGGGCACCGCGGGCATGAACGTCGCCACCGTCACGATGATCACGATGGCACTGTCCGGCGCATTCGCGGGGCTGGGCGGGGTCATGTATGCGCTTGGCCCGGGCGCCAACGGGGTGGCGACGCCCCTGTCTCTCGGCCTGGTGGGCAGCGTCGGCTTCGACGCCCTGACCGTGGCCCTCCTCGGGCGGAGCCGACCGGTCGGCATCATCCTCGCGGGACTGCTGTTCGGGGGTTTGCACGCCGGGGGTCTCGCGATGCAGAGCGTCGCCCAGACCCCCCTGACCCTGTCGACCGTGCTGCAGGCCCTGATCGTCCTCTTCGTGGCCGCGCCCGCCATCGTGAGTGCGCTGCTGCCCAAGGTGCGCGCCCCCCGGCGCCCGGCCCTCGTCGGAGGTGAGGCATGACCGCCACCACCCATCCCGAAACCCTCGATGCCCCGCTCGAGCTCGACCGCACCGAGTCCGCCGCCGCCCGGCGGGCCCGGCTGTCGACCGGCGTGCTGATGTTGACGCTGGGCGCCCTCATGGCCTGGTTGGGATTCGGCACCACCGGCGTCGCCAACTACGCGCTCTCGGACGCCTTCGCCGCCGTGGCACTGCCGACCGTGGCCCTCCCCGGCCTGCCCGTCGTGCTGGTCTGCGCGCTGGCGACGCTGTTGGCGGGTGCCGGCTTCGTTTCCGGACGGCTGTGGGGCCGTGCGAAGACGACCGCCGCCACGATCGCGGGGCTGGCGATCGTGCTCGGCTTCGTCACGTGGGCCGCGGCCGGGCGTCCGTTCTCCTTCCCGGTACAGAACCAGCTGGCCGGCACCATCGCCCTCGCGACGCCGCTCATCCTGGGCGCCCTGTGCGGCGTGCTCTGCGAGAACGCCGGCGTCGTCAACGTCGCCATCGAGGGCCAGTTCCTCACCGCCGCCTTCACGGCGGCCACGGTCGGCTCGGTCACCCACTCCATCGCGGCGGCCCTCCTCGCGGGGGTGGTCGCCGGCGTCCTCATGGCCGTTCTGCTCGCGCTGTTCTCCATCAAGTACCTGGTCGACCAGGTCGTGTTGGGGGTGGTGTTGAACCTGTTGGCGTCCGGGGTCACGGGTTTCGTGTTCGACCAGCTGGTGCAGCCCAACTCGTCGGAGCTGAACCGCGTGCCGCCGATCCCGCGCCTCCCGATCCCGCTGCTGAGCGACATCCCGCTCATCGGGCCCGTGCTGTTCAACCAGACGATTCTGGTGTACCTGGCGTTCGTCTCGGTGGCCGTCGTGTGGTTCCTGCTCTACCGCACGCGGTGGGGGCTGCGCGTCCGTTCGGTCGGCGAGCATCCCGAGGCCGCCGACACGGTCGGCATCAGCGTCAAGGCGGTGCGGTGGCAGGCGGTGCTGGCCGGCGGCCTGTTCGCCGGGCTCGGGGGCGCCTTCTTCACGATCGGCTCGTCGGTGAGCTTCATCAAGGACATCACGGTCGGTAACGGCTTCATCGCCCTCGCGGCGCTGATCATGGGACGGTGGCATCCCGTCCGCGCCGCGCTGATGGCGCTGTTCTTCGGGTTCGTCACGCAGCTGGGCTCGCAACTGCAGACGTTGCAGACACCGATGCCGAGCCAGTTCCTGCTGATGCTGCCCTACCTCGCCACGATCATCGCCGTCGCGGGACTCATCGGTCGGTCACGGGCGCCGAAGGCCGACGGCGTGCCGTACACGAAGTAGGGGCGGACATGAATGCAGACGTGGACTGGGATGCCCTGCGCGCCATCGCGCTGGCGGCGGCCGGTCGTGCCTACGCGCCCTACTCGGGGTACCGCGTCGGTGCCGCGGCGCTGGCGTCCGATGGGCGTGTGGTGAGCGGCTGCAACGTCGAGAACGCCGGCTACGGGGTGACGCTGTGCGCCGAATGCGGGCTGGTGTCGGAGCTCATTCATGGCGGCGGGGGTCGACTGGTGGCGTTCACGTGCTGCAACGCGACGGGCGAGGTGATCATGCCGTGCGGACGCTGCCGCCAGCTGCTGTGGGAGCACGGGGGAGCGGACCTCCACGTGGAAACCCCGGCGGGCATCGTCAAGATGGCCGAGGTGCTCCCGCAGCCCTTCGGCCCCGACTCCCTGGGGCGCTGACGGGGCAGGCCCGGCTTTCTGACATAGGTTTTCTGACATAGCGATTCTTCGCACGTGCGCGTGAACGCTATGTCAGAAACGTGACCTCCCCGCCGGGGCGGCACTCGACGAAAACAGTGAGGAGATCCCCATGGGGCTGGGCACCGAGACCATCCGCGGGTTGCCCAAGGTCGTCCTGCACGACCACCTCGACGGCGGACTGCGCGCCTCGACCGTGTTCGACATCGCCAGCGAGATCTCTCATCCGCTGCCGGCAGCCGAGCCTGACTCCCTGGCCACTTGGTTCTATGCCGCCGCGGAGTCGGGCACGCTCGTGGACTACCTCGAGACCTTCGTCCACACCATCGCGGTGATGCAGACGGCTGAGCACCTCGAACGGGTCGCACGCGAGTGGGTGGTGGATCTGGCGGCCGACGGCGTCGTCTACGGCGAAGCACGGTGGGCGCCGGAGCAACACACGGCGGCGGGGCTGTCCCTGGCCGAGGCCGTCGCGGCCGTCGGTGCAGGACTCCGCGCGGGGATGGCGGAGGCCGAGGCGTCCGGCACGCCGATGGTCGCCCGGCAGCTCGTGACCTCGCTGCGGCACACCCCGCCGAGCCGGGAGGTCGCCGACCTCGCCCTCGCCGGCGGAGACGACCTCGTCGTCGGGTTCGACCTCGCCGGCCCCGAGGACGGCTTTCCGGCCAGCGGGCACCACGAGACGTTCGCCTACTTGGCTGACCACCTCGTGCCGGTGACGATCCACGCCGGCGAGGCCGCTGGGGTGGCGTCCATCGCCGGCGCCATCGCGGAGGGGGCACTGCGGCTCGGTCACGGCGCACGGCTCGTGGAAGACATCGCTCCCGACGGCGACGGCTGGTCGCTTGGCCCGGTGGCGACCTGGGTGCGCGACCGGCGCATCCCCCTCGAGCTGAGCCCCACCTCCAACGTGCAGACCGGGGTGTGCACGACGGTGGCCGAGCATCCTTTCGGGCTGCTGGAGCGCCTCGGGTTCGTCGTCACGGTCAACTGCGACAACCGCCTCATGAGCCGTACGTCACCGAGCCGTGAGATGGGGCTGCTGGTGGACGCCTTCGGCTATGGCGCGCAGGACCTGCGCCGGTTCACCGTGGACGCCATGCGCGCGGCCTTCCTGCCCCATCCCGAGCGCGAACGCCTCATCCGCGAGGTGATCGAGCCCGGTTACGCCGCGCTCGCCTGAGCACGTCGCGCCAGCACTCTCACGCGAACAGCTTGACGCCCAGCCCGTGGGCGACGATGCCCGCGATGCCGAGCACGACGGCGAGGCCCACCACCGCGTACGCCGCGAAGGCAGACGCACGGAACCCATGCGCCTGCTGGCGGACGCCGAGGCTGAACAGGGCGGGCAGGCCCGCACCGAGCAGCAGGCCGATGAGCAGGACGCGCCACACCGCGTCCAGGGCTGCCAGGAGCTGATCCATCACGCCACCGCCTTCTCGGGGGCGGGCTCGGCCGTCCACGCGTCGTTCACGTTGTCGGGGTCGACGGCGTCGCGCTGCGCGTGCAACCACATCCACACCCCCAGCGTGACCATGACGGCCACGATGAAGATCGGCCCGAACACGACGCCGAGTCCCGCGCTCGCGTACCACAGCAGCGCGCCGACCGCCGCCGAAGACGGCAGCGTGATGAGCCAGGCCAGGGCCATCCGGCCGGCCACCGCCCACCGGACCTGCGCACCCGGCCGGCCCAGACCGGACCCCAGGATCGACCCGGTGGCCACGTGCGTGGTCGACAGCGCGAAGCCGAGCTGGCTGCTGGAGAGGATCACTGCCGCGGACGCCGCCTCGGCGGCCATGCCCTGCGGCGGCGAGAGCTCCACGAGACCCTTGCCCATGGTGCGGATGATCCGCCAGCCGCCCAGCCACGTGCCGCTCGCGATGGCGACGGCGCAGGCGATCTTGACCCACAGGGGAATCGAGGCGGTGTCGGTCCAGGCGCCGGCACCGATGAGGGCGAGCGTGATGACGCCCATCGTCTTCTGCGCGTCGTTGGCGCCGTGCGCCAGGGACACCAGCGACGCCGTGCTGATCTGGCCCCACCTGAAGCCGGTGTTCATCGCCGACTCGGCGACGCCGCGGGCTATCCGGAACACCAGCCACGTGCCGACCGTCGCCACCAGGGTGGCGATGACGGGGGACGCCAAGCCGGGCAGGATCACCTTGCCGACGACCCCGTTCAGCTTCGAGCCGGTGCCCACCCACGTGACCGCGCCGACACCAAGGCCGGCGATGGTCGAGCCGATGAGCCCACCGAACATGGCATGTGACGAGCTCGACGGCAGCCCCCGCAGCCACGTGAAGAGGTTCCACACGATGGCTCCGCCGAGGCCCGCCAGCAGGACGAGCAGTAGCGCGTGCCCGCCGTCGGCGAGCAGCTCCTGCTTCGGCGTCCCGTCGGGGTTCTGGATGGTGATGATCGCGTTGGTGACCGTGAGGGCCACCTCCACGCTCAGGAACGCGCCCACCAGGTTGAGCACGGCGCACAGGGCGACGGCGAACCGGGGGGTCAGCGCCTTGGTGGCGATGGACGTGGCCATCGCGTTCGCGGTGTCGTGGAACCCGTTCGTGAAATCGAAAACGAGGGCCGTCGCCACGACCAGGATCAGGAGGACCAACTCGGCGCTCACGCCTTGAGCGTAAACCTGTCGGGTGTCGAACGTTCACCCGATGGACATGTCGGCGGCTTGTTGCCGTGGGTCCCGGGGGAGGGCGTAGCGCGTGGGCGCAGGACCCCGCTGCCCTAGAATCGCGGGCATGACCACTCGGATCCTCGCCTGCGCAGCCTGGCCCTATGCCAACGGCCCGCGCCACATCGGGCACGTCTCCGGCTTTGCCGTGCCTGCGGACGTCTTCTCCCGCTACCAGCGCATGGCAGGGGCGGACGTCCTCATGGTGTCGGGGACTGACGAGCACGGCACGGCCATCCAGGTGAAGGCGGACGCCGAGGGCCTCACCGCGCGCGAGACCGCCGACAAGTACCACCGGGTCATCGTCGAGGATCTGCAGGCCCTGGGCCTGTCCTACGACCTCTACACCCGCACCACGACGCTCAACCACCGCGCCGTCGTCCAGGAGTTGTTCTCGGCGCTGTACCGCAACGGCTACGTCGTCGCGGAACGCCAGATGGGCGCGCTGTCGCCGTCCACCGGGCGCACGCTGGCCGACCGCTACATCGAGGGCACCTGTCCGCTGTGCGGTTTCGATGGCGCGCGCGGCGACCAGTGCGACAACTGCGGACGCCAGCTCGATCCGATCGATCTCATCAACCCCCGCAGCCGCATCAACGGCGAGGTGCCCGACTTCGTCGAGACCGAGCACTTCTTCCTCGACCTGCCGGCGCTGGCCGACGCGCTGCAGAGCTGGCTGGAGACGCGCGACGACTGGCGTCCGAATGTCATCCGGTTCAGCCGGGAGTTCGCGAAGGAGCTCAAGCCGCGCGCCATCACGCGCGACCTCGACTGGGGCGTCCCGATCCCGCTGCCGGAGTGGGAGAACGAGTCGATGAAGCGCATCTACGTGTGGTTCGACGCGGTGATCGGCTACTTCTCGGCGTCGGTCGAGTGGGCGCGCCGCATCGGTGAGCCCGACGCCTGGGCGAAGTGGTGGACGGGTGATCAGGCGGAGTCCTTCTACTTCATGGGCAAGGACAACATCACGTTTCACACGGTGATCTGGCCGGGGATCCTGACCGGCGCGAACGGCGAGGGCTCCCGCGGCGGCGAGCCGAGCGCGTTCGGACGCCTCGACCTGCCCACCGAGATCGTCAGCAGCGAGTTCCTGACGATGTCAGGCTCCAAGCTCGCCTCCTCGCGCGGGCACGTGATCTACGTCGGTGACTTCCTGCGCGACTTCGGCCCGGACGCGCTGCGCTACTACATCGCCGTCGCCGGTCCCGAGAACCAGGACACCGACTTCACGTGGGACGAGTTCGTCCGCCGCGTGAACTTCGAGCTGGCCAACGAGTGGGGCAACCTCGTCAACCGGTCGATCTCCATGGCGCACAAGAACGTCGGGTCGATTCCGGCCGCGGCCGAGCTCACCGACGCCGACCGGGCGCTGCTGGCGGCGTCCGGGGCGGCCTTCGGCACCGTCGGCGAGCTGCTGGGGCGGGCGCGCTTCAAGCAGGCCATCACGGAGGCGATGCGGCTGGTGTCGCTGGCGAACAAGTACCTCTCCGACGAAGAGCCGTGGAAGCGCAAGGATGATCCGGCGCGCCGCGACACCATCCTGCACGTGGCGCTGCAGGTCGTCAGCGACGCCAACACGTTGCTGACCCCGTTCATGCCGCACGCGGCGCAGAAGGTCTTCGAGGCGCTCGGCGGGGAAGGTGTTTGGGCGGCTCAGCCCGAGATCGTAACGGTTTCGGAGGAGGGCGGCCCGGACTACCCCGTGCTCATGGGCGACTACGCGAGCGAGCAGGCGCGGTGGGAGTCGCGTCCGATCGCGGTCGGGACGCCCCTGGCCAAACCGACGCCGATCTTCGCCAAGCTCGATGAAGCGTTGGGTCGCACCGGGCCGGACTGGGCCCCGGTGACGCCGGCGGGCTGACAGGGGAGTCCGTACGATCGGCCCAGCGAGCGCGGCGGTCGAGTTCCCCGCCGGATGCGTAGGCGTGGCTGTGGGACCATGAGTCATGGACGAGGCCCGGATCGCCGCGGTGGACGCGCAGCTGACCACGCTCGTCGCCGAGGACGCGGCGTTGGCGGACGCGCGCACCTCGACTGAGGTGACCAGCCCCGGCATCGAGGTGGCACCCACGCTGGGCAAGCTGCTGCACCTCCTGGCCCTGATCCGAGGCGCCCGTCGCGTCCTGGAATTCGGCACGCTGGCGGGCTATTCGACGATCTGGCTGGCCCGCGCGGTAGGACCGGCCGGACGCGTCGTGTCGCTGGAGCTCGACCGCGACAACGCGACACTCGCCCGTCGGCACCTGACGGACGCCGGCGTCTCGGCGTGGGTGGACATCCTGTGCGGGCCGGCCGAGCGGACGTCCGCGCTGATGGTCGAGCGCGGGGAGGCGCCGTTCGACCTGGTCTTCATCGACGCCGACAAGGCGTCCCTGCCCACCTATCTCGACCGTGCAGCGGAGCTCACCCGGCCGGGCGCTGTGCTCGTGCTCGACAACGTCGTCCGGGGCGGACGGGTGGCGGACGCGGCGGCGTCCGATCCGGACGCGGCCGGCGCGCGAGCGGCGCTCGCGGCGCTGGCGTCCGATGAGCGTTGGGACGCAACCGCGCTGCAGACCCTGGGCCCCAAGGGGTGGGACGGGATCGCGATCGCTTTGCGTCGCTGATTTCCCGGGTGCCCCCCGGGCCGGCAGCTCTGGCAGGCTGGAGCCATGAGCAACGAGCGGACCCGCAAGGACCTGGCCGATGAGACCTATCACGCCCTCTTCGGGCCGGGCGAGCCGGCGCTGAACGCCGACGATCCGGAGCTGGGCGACATTCTGCGGAAGGTCATCTTCGGCGATGTGTTCCGCATCGGCGACCTCGATCACCGCACGCGGGAAATCCTCACCGTGGCGGTGCTGACGACGCTGCAGGCGTTGCCGCAGCTGCGCGGCCACGTGGCGGGGGCCCTGCGGGTCGGCGTCACGCCGGTGGAACTGCGTGAGGTGATCTACCAGTGTGTCGGGTTCATCGGTTTCCCTCGCACGCTGAATGCGGTCGGCGTCCTCAACGAGGTGCTGCGCGATCAGGGCATTGAGCTGCCGCTGCCCGGGGAGGGCACGGTGCCCGACGAGGAGCGGTTCGCACGAGGCAGCGCCCTGCAGGAGCGGCTCTACGGCACGGCGATGCGCGACGCGATGTCGTCCCTGCCGGGCGAGTTCGCGGACGCCGTTCCGCGCCTGCTCACCGAGTGGGCCTTCGGGGACATCGGGAGCCGCCCGGGCCTCGATCTGGCGACGCGGGAGCTCGTGGTGCTCGTGGTGCTGGCCACGCTGGGGGACACCCCGGCGCAGATCAGCTCGCACACGCTCGGCAACCTCCGGGCCGGCAACAGCGTCGAAACGGTGCTGGCGGCGCTGGTCCACTGCATCCCCTACATCGGCTACCCGGCCGGCATCAATGCGATCCGGCTGGTGAAGGACTTGGATCCGGACGCCGTCGCGGCTGCGTCGGCGCAGGGCCAGCAGGCGTGACGCGCCTCCGGAACGCCGTCAGGCCGGGTCGCCGGTCGCGGGCCGGGCGGCGGCGTCCGGATCCTGCGCGTAGCGCGAGGCGAGCCAGGAGCACGCCATGAGCTGGGCCTGGTGGAACACCATGAGCGGCAGCATGATCAACCCGATGGGCTGGCCGGCGAACAGCACGGTCGCCATGGGCAGCCCGGTCGCGAGGGATTTCTTCGTGCCGCAGAACTGAATGGCGATGGCGTCCTCGCGGCTGAACCCGAGCCGGTGTGCCAGCCACCAGGTGAACCACAGCATCACGGCGAGGATGACCAGGCAGCAGACGACCAACAGGCCGATGTCCCCGAGCGACACCATGCCCCAGATACCCTCGCGGATCCCCTCGGAGAACGCCGCGTAGACGACCAGAACGATCGAGGCCTGGTCGAAGAGACGCAGCTTCTTGTGGCGGGCCACGAAGTCGGCGGTCCACCGGCGGGACAACTGCCCGAGGATGAACGGCAGCAGGATCTGACCCATGAGGTTGACGATCGAGCCCCATCCCACCGCCGCCTGCCCGGTGGTATTCATCAGGGCGATCGCCAGCAGGGGCGTCAGGAAGACGCCCAGCAGGTTGGACGCCGACGCGCTCACGATCGCCCCCGCCACGTTGCCGCGGGCGATGGAGGTGAAGTTGATGGAGCTCTGCACCGTCGAGGGGCACAAGGTGGTGTAGACGAGTCCCGGCAGCAGCGCCGCCGGCAGGATCGCGGCGGGCACGAACCCGATCAGGAACCCGACCGCGGGGAACAGCAGGAACGTGCAGGCGAGGATCGTCAGGTGCAGCCGCC
>JAKDIK010000128.1 GCA_030450535.1 Propionibacteriaceae bacterium | reverse complement strand
ATGTGCGGCCAGATCGACGAACGTGTCCTCGGGTGAGGTCACCAAGAGCCCCTGCCACTTCACGGGCGTCCGCGATGATTCGTGAACGATGACGTCCCTCACCCGGGAGCGGTGCCGGCCCCGCGGAACGCTGACGTGGAGAGGAGCGACGTCCGGCACGATGCCCCCGTGCAGGCGGGCGGCGAGATGGTGGGACGCGAACGCCCCACGGCCGGCGACCATGAGCGCAGCCTCGGCCTCGACCCGCGCGTCCACGCGGACCCGCGGCGAGATGTAGATCCCACGGGCCAGGCGTCGGAACTCGTCGGACTGAAGGCGCCGTCGTGAGATCTTCGCTGCCGCGGCGTCCCTCGCGCGAAACGGTCGGTCGATGTCGAGCGTCACCCACCTGACCCTGCCGCAGAATGCCGCCCAGTCCCTCGTCGGTGAGGCAATCTGTGGACAAGATGCGTCCGACGCCGTCTGCTCTGGACGAAACCCACCCGGCGGGGTGCCTTCGGAGCGTAGCTGGACGCCAGCGCGCACCTTGCCCACCCGGCGGGGTGCCTTCGGAGCGTAAATGGACGCCAGCGCCGGCGCCGGCACCGGCACCGGCGCCGGCGTCAGCGGTTGCGCTCGCGCAGGAAGGTGACCGCCTCGGCGCAGGGTCCGTCGAACACCACGCGCCCCTTCTCCATGACGATGCCCCGCGCGCAGATCTGCTGCACGAGGTCGAGGTCATGGCTCACCACGACCAAGGTCTTGCCACGCGCCACCAGTTCCTTGATGCGCGCGAGGCACTTGCGCTGGAAGGGCTCATCGCCGACGGCGAGGATCTCGTCCACCAGGAACACATCCGGATCAGTGTGGACGGCCACCGCGAACGCCAGCCGCAGGTACATGCCCGAGGAGTAGAACTTCACCTCGGTGTCGATGAACTCGTCGATCTCGCTGAAGGCGAGGATGTCTGCGAATCTGGCGTCGATCTCCTCCTCCGTCATGCCGAGGATCGCGCCGTTGAGGTAGACGTTGTCGCGGCCCGGCAGATCGGGGTGGAAGCCGGCACCCACCTCGATGAGCCCGGCGATCCGGCCGCGGACACCCACGGTCCCACGGTCGGGCCGCATGACGCCCGAGATGAGCTTCAGCGTCGTCGACTTTCCCGACCCGTTGAGCCCCATGAGCGCGACGGTCTCGCCGTTGTGAATGTCGATGCTCACGTCGTCGAGTGCGCTGAAGCGGTTGGCCAGGTCGCCCTTGCGTCCCTTGACCAGCCAGACGAGCGCTTCCTTGAGGCTTCGGGTGTGGCGCAGGACGAAGTCCTTGCCCACACCCTCGACGTGGACGACGACCTCGTCGCCTGCGGATTCGCTTCGTGCGTCGGTCATCACAACTCCTGGGCGAAGCTACCCTCGTAGCGTCGGAAGACGGCGTCGCCGAGCAGGAGAAACCCGACCGAGATGGCCAGCGCCACCGGCGTCCAGACCACGAACAGGTGCGGCGGAATCTCCCACGTGCCACCCGAGACGACGGTCGGATGCCAGAAGCCGTAGTGGAACAGTTCGACGGCGACGGTCAACGGATTGAGGAAGTAGAGGTTGACGAGCCAGGGCACCTCCTCGCGCACCATCGTCCACACGTACAACACGGGGGACGCCCACGTGGCGACCATGATGAGCAGATCCACGATGTTCTCTGCGTCGCGGAAGAACACGTTGGCGGTCGCGAACACCACGCCGAGCCCCAGCGCGAAGGTGCCGATGATGACGAAGCCGGCGAACACGGCGCCGAGCTCCCAGAAGTTGGGCACCCAGCCGGTGAACAGACAGGCGATGAGCAGCACGACGACCTGCGGCACGAAGTGGATGAACGCCACCCAGAGTGACGAGGCCGGGAACAGCTCACGCGGCAGGTAGATCTTCTTGATGAGGTTGCCGTTACCGACGATCGACCGTGCCGCGTTGCCGAACGCCTCGTTGAAGAAGTTCATCGCGATGATGCCGCTGAACAGGTAGACGGCGTAATTGTTCATCCCCTTGTTCAGACCGAGGAAGACGCCCAGTGCGACGTAGAACACGGCGAACTGTACGGCCGGTTTGATGTAGCTCCACAGGATTCCCAGCACCGAGCCGCGGTACCGGACCTGCACTTCCTTGCGGACGATCAGGCGCAGCAGATAGCGATTGGCGAGGACGTCCACCAGGCCCCGACCACGGCCGGGGGCGATGAGGTCGCTGCCGGACACTAGCGGGTGGGCCCCTGCGCCGGGTTGCGGGCGAATGTCTCCGCCCACGCCTCTGGCGACGTGATGGCCGGCAGCGCGGCCCGATAGTCCCTCGCCAACGACTCCCAGCGGCGAGCCAGCTCGGCGTGCAACCGAGCGCTCTCGACGGTCAGGCTGCGCACCTGGGCGGGATCGCGCCGGTACAGCGAGGCGCCCGTGCCGTCCGCATTGGTCACCAACGCCGAGTCGAACCGCGGCATCCAGTACCACTTGCTGTCCATATTGCTGATGGCCGCCTCCGGGTACTCGCGCGAGAGCTCGCGTGGGGGGAGGGCCACGTGCCGCAGGATCGTGCTGACCGTCCACGGAAGAAGAGCAGCGGTGGACGGGGGCCGCGCCTCCCGCCGTTTGCGGGGCCGAGCGGTCCGGACTTCAGGCAGCGCACCGATGTCCTGGGACACCTGCGCCTCCGGGTACTCGCTCTTCAGCCCGCGCGCTCGGGCGGCCGCCGAGGCGATCATGTCGTGCAACTGCCCGGGGCCGGCCAAGGCGTCCCGTAGGCCATCGAGGACGAGCCGGGCGGCGTAGTACTGCATGGAGATCGTGTGCTTGGTCTCGACCATCAGCGACTCGCGAAGCATGCGTCCGCCCTTGACGAAGCCGGAATGCAACAACGCCGCGATCAGGCGGTTCCGCTCATGGAAGTAGGCCTGCCAGTCGACGGAGTCGTCCTTGTCGAACCACGACACGTGCCAGACGGCCGATCCCGGCAGCGAGACCGTCGGGAAGCCGTGCGCCCTCGCCCGCAGGGAGTACTCCGAGTCGTCCCACTTGATGAACACGGGGAGCGCGAGACCGCACTCCTCGAGCACGACGCGGGGAATCAGGCACATCCACCAGCCGTTGTAGTCGGCGTCCCAGCGCCGGTGCAACAGCGGACGCGAGCGCAGCCCGAGCTCGGCCAGGTCGAGCTGACCAAGACCGGTGGGCGGACCCCAACGGAACGCATAGGGATCGACGACCTCGACGAACGCGTTGAGAAGCGTCCGGTTGTGCAGATCGAACATGTGGGAGCCCACGATGGTGGGGCGGCGGCAGAAATCTGCGAAGGTGACCGCGCGGCAGATGGACTCCGGCTCGATGCGGATGTCGTCGTCCAGCGTCATGAAGTAATCAGCCTTGACGCCCTCGGCATTGCCCTGCAACGTCTCATACATCCCGCGGGCATAGCCGCCCGAGCCGCCCATGTTCCCCTGGCGGATCACCCGGAGCCGGCCGCCCATCTCCGTCACGGCGTCCTCGTAGTCGGGTTCGTCCTCGACGAGCTGGGTTCCCTGGTCGACAACCAGCATCTCGTGGACGACGTCACGCAACTGCTCCGAGGCCGCGATCGTGCGCACATTGGCGACCGCATAGTCGGCCCGGTTGAACGTCGTCATGCCCAGGCTGACGGTGCCGCGTTTCGTGGTGCCCGCCTCGACGAGCCACGACGCCTCGCGCAGCACCAGACCCTCGTCCCCCGCCACCAGGTCGAACCAGTACCAGCCGCCGTCGTTGAAGGGCACGAGCGTGAGTTCGAAGAGGTTCCCGGTATCACCGCTCACCGGTCGGCTGTCGACCCGCTGCACCTGGCCCCGCGCGTTGCTTCGGTACACGATGACGGTGCCCGGCCCCGAGGTCTGCACCCGGAGCACCACCGAGGTGACATCGGTCCACCACCGCCAGTAGGAGGCAGGGAACGCGTTGAAGTAGGAGCCCAGCGAAAGGTGACGACCTCTGCGCACGCGCACCGAACGATCCGACAGGTAGTCGTCGGGACGCGGTTCCTCCTCGTTCGTGCTCGTGACGCCCGTCGCGACCACGGTCTGGTCCGCCACCGGCTGGGAAACGCGGGGTGGGTCGACGTAGAGACCGGCGGCGTCCACGTCCCCTTGGCGAGGGAACACGACCCGCGCGACCTCGCGCAGCGACCGCTCTTCGTCCACCTCGGTGCGCAGAGGGGCCATGTAGGCTACGGTGTCGCTCATGCGTCCACCCCTCCACTCTCCAGCGCCACGCCCTCGGCGAAGTGGGGCTTGAGCTTGTTGTCAAACATGCTGAGTGCCGAACCGATCGCCATGTGCATGTCCAGGTACTTGTAGGTGCCCAGCCGGCCGCCGAACAGGACGTTGGGCTCGGCCTTCGCCAGGTCGCGATAGGCGAGCAGCCCCTCGCGGTCGGCGTCGGTGTTGATCGGGTAGTACGGCTCGTCGCCGACCTCGGCGAAACGGCTGAATTCACGCATGATGACGGTGGCGTCCTTGGTGTAGTTCCGCTCGGGATGGAAGTGGCGGAACTCGTGGATGCGCGTGAACGGCACGTCGGCGTCCGGGTAGTTCATCACCGACGTCCCTTGGAAGTCCTCGATGTCCAGCACCTCCTCCTCCAGATCGATCGTGCGCCAGCCCAACTCGCCCTCGGCGTAGTCGAAGTAGCGGTCCACGGGCCCCGTGTAGACGATGGGCACCTGACCGGACGCCGAAGCCTTGCTGAACTCTGAATCGTCGTCGAAGAAATCGGTGTCGAGCCGAACGTCGATGCGCGGGTGATCAACCATGCGCTCGAACCAGGCCGTGTACCCGTCGACCGGCAGACCCTCATGGGTGTCGTTGAAGTAGCGGTTGTCGTAGTTGTAGCGCACCGGCAGGCGACTGATGATGGACGCCGACAACTGCTCGGGGTCGGTCTGCCACTGCTTCGCGGTGTAGTGCATGATGAACGCCTCGTACAGCGGACGCCCGATCAGCGAGATGCCCTTCTCGACGAAATTCTCCGGCTCCTTGCCGCCGAGTTCGGCGGCCTGCTCGGCGATCAGCGCCCGCGCCTCGCCGGGCGAGTAGGCGGCGTTGAAGAACTGGTTGATCGTGTGGAGGTTCACCGGCATGGGGTACACGACGCCGCGGTGGTTCGTGTAGACCTTGTGCACGTAATTGGTGAATCCCGTGAAGCGGTTGACGTACTCCCACACGCGCTCGTTGGAGGTGTGGAACAGGTGCGCCCCGTAGCGGTGAACCTCGATGCCGGTGGCCGCCTCCGGCTCGGAGTAGGCGTTGCCGCCGATGTGGGAACGGCGATCGATCACGACCACGTTGAGGCCGAGATCGTTCGCGGCCCGCTCGGCGATCGTCAGGCCGAACAGGCCCGAGCCCACAACCAGGAGGTCTGCATTCACGGGTGGATCTCCATCCTTCTCAGCTCACTTGGCTCGTCACCGGCGCCTGGCCGATGTGGGGGGTCATGCGCCCCACGTGCTCCGCTCAGCGTAGCGAAGGCCCGCGCGACAGGCCTGGCGAACTGCCGACGACGGCACCAAACCTGATCGCCCCGGCGAGCTCACGGCGGCCGGTGTGCGACCGCCCCCGGTGCCGTTCGCCGCCGAGCGGTGGGCGGCGCATCGGGTCTGTGCCCGGCGCCTATTCTGGGGTCATGCGGATTGCCCTGGCCCTCGGCTCGGGGGGCGCCCGCGGCTACGCCCACATCGGGGTGGTGGACGAGGTGAAGCGGCGCGGCCACGAGGTGGCAGCCATCGCCGGCTCGTCGATGGGCGCCGTCATCGGAGGGCTGGAGGCGGCCGGACGCCTCGAGGCCTACACCGAGTGGGTGGAGTCGCTCACCCAGCGGGACGTCTGGCTGCTCCTCGACCCCGCCTTCTCCGGCCCCGGGGTCTTCTGGGGACGCCGTGTGATGGACCGCGTCGCGGATCTCCTCACCGACGCCGTCATCGAGGAGCTGCCGATCCCCTTCACGGCGGTGGCGACGGACCTCACCAACTCCCGCGAGGTCTGGTTCCAGCGCGGCTCGGTCGCGATGGCCATGCGGGCGTCCATCGGCATCCCCAGCGTCTTCACCCCGGTCATGCTGCACGGACGGCTGCTGGCCGACGGCGGCATCCTCAACCCGGTGCCCGTCGACCCCCTTCTGGGCACGACCGCCGACCTGACGATTGCGGTGTCGCTGTCGGGTCCGCGAAGCACCCAGACGAGCCAGCAGCCCGTCAGCGAATCGGCGGATTCCGAGGGCGTGCTCGGCGATCTGGCCGGACGCCTGCGCCGCGGCGTGCTCGAATCGGATCAGGTTCGCGGCGTCCTGGACTGGTGGCAGGCGCGCTTCGCCTCGGACGCCGAGCAGCCGGAGTTCGCCGTGGGCGGCTCGCGCCAGGGCAACGCGGCCGGCGAACTCACTGAGTTCGATGAGTTACCCAAGGGGCTGCGCACCCTGGACGTCGTCAGCCTGACCCTGGAAACCACGCAGGCCCTCATCACGCGCTTCCGCATGGCGGCCAGTCCGCCCGACGTCCTGATCGAGTTTCCTCAGGACATCGCGACCACCTTCGAGTTCCACCGTGCCGCCGAATTGATCGCCCAGGGGCGGACGCGGGCCGCGAAGGCGCTGGACGAGGCCGGACTCTAGCCGGGTCCCTCCAGGTCGGCACCTCCTCCGGGGGGCGAGGGCCCCCAGGCCGGCGTCCGGACCACCTGCGTTGTTTCCGCCGCATGTTCCGGCTGCGGTACGGTGTGCCCCATGTCGGTCCCCGGGGCGCGTGTCAGCATCATCATGCGCACCAAGGATCGACTCCCCCTGCTCCGACGCGCCCTCGATGACGTCGCCGCGCAGACGTTCGACGACTGGCACCTGTGCCTCATCAACGACGGCGGCGATCCCGCTCCCGTGGACCACCTGGTCGCGGCCTGCCCGGGTATCAGCGGGCGCGTCACGGTGATCCACCAGGCCACATCGCTCGGCATGGAGGCCGCGTCCAACGCGGGCCTCGCCGCCTCCGACAGCGAGTTCGTGTGCCTCCACGACGACGACGACACGTGGGCGCCAGATTTTCTCTCGGCGACCGTCGCGTACCTGACTGAGCGTCCCGGCGACATGGGCGTTGTCACGCGGACGACCCTGGTCCTCGAACGGCTGGAGGGCGACGTCATCATCGAGACCGGACGCGAGCCCTTCGAGGGCCAGCTCACCGCGATCACACTGACGGAACTGCTGCGGGTGAACCGGTTCGTTCCCATCGCGCTGCTCTACCGCCGGGCCGTCCACGACACGCTCGGACCCTTCCGCAGCCACCTGCCCGTGGTGGGCGACTGGGACTTCCACCTGCGGCTCGCGGCGGCGTTCCCTGTCGGGCTGCTCGACGCCCCGTTGGCGTTCTGGCATCGGCGGCCGGCAGCGAGCGGTGCGGCGTCCAACAGCGTGGACGACGACGAACTCCACCGCACCTACGACCTGCTGGTGCGCGACGGCTACCTGCGCGAGCA
>JAKDIK010000127.1 GCA_030450535.1 Propionibacteriaceae bacterium | reverse complement strand
CCCCCATTGCGGCCCGCTCGGGGGCCCCTGGGTTTGCCCCGCCTGTGGCGACGCCCGGCTGCGCGCCCCACGGGTCGGCGTCACCCGGACGGCCGAGGAACTGGGCCGGGCCTTCCCGCAGGTGCGCGTCGTCACGTCGTGGTCCGGGCACCCGGTGGCGACTGTCGGTGAGGAGCCCGCCCTCGTGCTCGCGACGCCGGGGGCCGAGCCGTTCCCCGAGGCCGGCTACGCCGCGGCCGTCCTCATGGACGCCGGCATCATGCTGGGCCGCCCCGACCTGCGCGCCGCCGAGGAGGCGCTGCGCCGCTGGCTGGGCGTCTGCGCGCTGGTGCGGCCTGCTGCCGAGGGCGGCACGGTGATGGCGGTGGGGGAGCCGGACGCGCGCGCCCTCCAGGCGCTGGTCCGGCTGGACGCGGCGGGCTTCGCCGAGCGGGAGCTGGCCGAGCGCGGCGACACCCACTTCCCGCCGGCCGCCCGGCTCGTCACCCTCGACGGTCCTCAGGCCGCCCTGACCGACGCGGAGGCGGCCTGGCGCGGCGTCGCCGGGGTGGAGCACTTCGGCCCCGTGCCGCTGGCCGACGAGGACGCCTGGCGCCTCACCCTGCGCTGCCCGCCCGTCCACGGCGCCGAGCTGGTGGCCGGGCTCAAGGGCTACCTGGCCGAACGGTCGGCCCGCAAGGCGCCCGGCTCGGTGCGTCTGCGGGTCGACCCGGTCACGATTGGGTGATCGGAGCAGGGGCTGCTCAGACCCAGATCCGGTCGAACGTCTCGTCGACCAGCTCGTCGAACAGGCCGAGTTCCCAGGCGACGTCCAGCGCCGTGTAGCGCGACCGGTAGTACATCGCCCTCGGGAACGTGCCCCGGACGTCGTCGGCACTCAGCCCGATGTCCTCGGGGCGCGACGGCGCGCCGGCGGTGGCCAGCATGTCGGCGAGTTCCGGGCCCGAAACAAGCTGCTGCGCCAGCCGCGACGACACCGCCGGCCAGTCCTCGACCACCGGACGCAGCCGGGCCACGAGTTCGTCGCCCGCGGCGTACTTGGCCCGGGTCTCCCGGACGGCGTTGTCGGCCAGCGCGCCGGTGAAGGTGCCTCGGATGTCCGCCTCGATCTCCGCCCACGGCGTCCGGGTCGCGGCGGCGCGCTCGAGATCGATCGCCCCGAGATCCCGGTCCAGCAGCGCGGTGTAGAACCCGCACATCGCCAGCGACCCGATCGCCACCTTGAACCCGTGCGACAGCGGCGGGTCGAGGTCGGCGCCCAGATGAGCAAGTTCCCACAGGTGACTGAAGTAGTGCTCGGCGCCGGACGCCGGCCGCGTCCCCGCGTAGGCCTGCATCGCGAGACCGGACAGGGCGAGGCCCTCCACGAGACCGGCGAAGGCGTCCGGGTCGCCGGCCGCCAGATCGGCCGGCCGCGAGAGCGCGGACGCGACGCCGCCCTGCACCATCGCCCACACGTCGGCGTCGATCGGCTCGACGCCCGTCACGTCGGCGAGGATCCAGTCGGCGCCGCCCGGGATCTTGGCCGCCAGGTCCCCGTAGCCGGACGCGGTGAGGAAGCCGGGGGCGGCGGCGATGACGTCGAGATCGAGCACGGCGACGGCCGGCGCCGGGCAGGGCCGCGTGATCTTCACCCCGTCGGACTCCATGGGCGCACCGAAACCGGTGTAGCCGTCCATGGACGCCGCGGTTCCGACCACCGCATACGGTCGGCCGTGCTCATGGGAGGCGAGCTTGCACAGGTCGTTGAGCGTCCCCGAGCCGAGCGCCACCACGGTGGCCGAGCCCATGCGCTGCCCGATGGTGAGGCAGTGGTCGTACGAGGCGTACAGGGCGGGTCGGCCGGGAAACACCAGCGGCTCGACCAGCGAGCAGCCCGCGTCCGTCAGCGACGCGATGAGTTCTTGGCCGGCCGCCCCCATGGTGTTCTCGTCGGCGACGATGAGGTACGGGCCCCGGCCGAGGACGTTGGCCAGGCGCTGCCCCGCCGACGCGAGGACGCCGCGGCCGACCGCCGCGTCCCGGGTGTCGCTCGCCCTGGCCAGCGCGGCCCTCAGCGCCTTACTCATCGCCGAACACCAGCCGGACGCCGTGGCCGAGGGCGGGGGTCTCCTCCACGCCGGCCAGATGGATCGCGCCGGGCAGCCGCGGGGTGTCGGCGCCGTCGAAGACCATCGTGACGTGGCCGAGGTCGGCGAGATTCTTGCTGGCGACCGCGCCGACGGCGGTCAACGTCCACGCCTGCTCGCCGATCAGCACCCGCTGGCCGACCGTCAGGTCGCCGGTGAGCTCGGCATGCTCGATGATGAAGCAGAACGGGCGCAGCGCCTCGGGGGCGTTGGCTCCGAAGGTGAGCGCCATGTCCTCGGCGAGGAACGTCATGGCCTCCGGGCCGACTTCAGTGATGGTGGTGGTGTATGCCATGGTGAGGAGTCCTTTCTTCTTCAGCCCTCGGCGTAGAGGCCGATGCTGGCGACCCGGGCGATGGCGACCCGGGGCGGTGCCGCCCAGGACGCGCGAGTGAAACACGGAGGGAACCCCGACCTCGATGATGGCGATCCCCGCCTCGCCGAGGCCCATGCCGACGGGGACGACGTCGCTCGCGTTGTGGGTGTTGATGGCGAAGAGCGCCGGAAGCGCCAGGTGCGGCGGAACCATCGCCCGGCACGTGCCACCGAAGTACGAGCGAACGTACCGCGTCCGATCTCCACACCGATGAGGCTCCACACCGAGGAGCGTACTGATCGCCTGGCCGGGTTCGTTCTCGATCCACTTCGCTCCCCTGGCACCACTGTGCTCCTCCTGCAGGGGGAGCACAGCTATGCGGGAGGAGCGAAGTGGCGGGCGAGAGGAGCACAGCTATGCGGGAGGAGCGAAGTGGCGGGCGCCGCACCGGCCGGGCGCGCGGCGCCCGGACGCGACGCACCGCCGTTCGGCCAGGATGGGTTCTGCTCGGGCGGGGATCGGGGTGGCGCCCACTAGGGTGTGCGGCGTGCGTCTTGTCTTCGCAGGAACCCCGTCCGCCGCCCTCCCGTCCCTGGCAGCCCTCGTCGGTTCTGCCCACGAGGTGGTGGCGGTCGTCACCCGCCCGGACGCCGCCCGCGGCCGCTCGAAGCGCCCGGTGCCCAGCGAGGTCGGGGCCTGGGCCGCCGCGCACGACATTCCCGTCCTCAAGCCCGAGCATCCCCGCGACCCCGCGTTCATCGACACCCTCACCGGGCTGGCCCCGGACGCCTGCCCCGTCGTCGCCTACGGCGCGCTGGTGCCGCAACGCGTCCTCGACATCCCCCCGCTGGGGTGGATCAACCTGCACTTCTCGCTGCTGCCCCGCTGGCGCGGTGCCGCGCCGGTGCAGCGCGCGCTCATGGCCGGCGACACCCGCACCGGCGCGACCACCTTCCGGCTCGTCCGTGAGCTGGACGCCGGTCCGGTCTTCGGGACGACCGAGCTGGCACTGACCGGTACCGAGACCGCCGGCGACGTGCTGGCGACACTCGCGGACGCCGGCGCCCGGCTCCTGCTCGACACCATCGACGCGCTGGCGTCCACCGAGCCGACCCCGCAGGACGTGGCGGCGGGGGTGACGCTCGCCCCGAAGCTCACCGTGGCCGAGGCCCGGCTCGACTGGGGGCGTCCGGCCGAGGAGCTCGACCGGCTGATCCGCGGCTGCTCGCCCGAGCCGATGGCGTGGACGACGCTGGGCGGCGACCGGTTCCGTGTCGCACTCGCACGCCCCACGACGGAACCCGGCCCCGGCCCCGGCGAGGTGCGCGCCGAGCGGCGCCGCGTCCTCGTGGGCACCGGCACCACAGCTTTGGATCTCCTCCGCGTCCAGCCCGCGGGCAAGAAGGTCATGGCCGCGGCCGACTGGGGTCGCGGCGTTCACACCGAGTCCGTGAGGTTCGACTGATGCCCCACCAGAAACTGAGGCGCCGTCGTCCCGATGCGCCACGGCGGGCGGCCTACCGCATCCTGCGTGCCGTGACCGCCGAGGGTGCCTACGCCAACCTCGAGACTTCCCGCGTTCTCGAGGAGTCGCGCTTCGACCACCGCGACGCCGCCTTCGTCACCGAACTCGTCTTCGGAACCTGCCGGCTCCAGGGCACCTACGACGCCATCCTGCGGGCTGCGTCCGGTCGCGACGGCTTCGATGCGCCACTGGCGGACGCCCTGCGCCTCGGCGCCCACCAGATCCTCGGCATGCGCGTGGCCAATCATGCCGCCATCGCGGCGACCGTCGAACTCGCCGCCGCCGAGGTGGGAGAAAGGGTGGCCGGCATCACGAATGCCGTGCTCCGCAAGGTCGCCGCCCGGGATCTGGAGGACTGGACGGCGGAACTCGTGCAAGGGCTCGACCCCGCGGACGCCCTCGCCGTGCGCACCCACCCCCCCCGCTGGATCGTGGACGCCTACGCCGACGTGCTGGGGGACGAGGCCCCCAGCGCCCTCAGGGCCAACAACATCGCGCCCGTGCCCCACCTCGTGGTGCGCCCCGGCCTGGCCGAGATCGACGAGCTGGATGGGGAGCCCGACCTCATCTCGCCGTTCGGTGCGCGCCGCTGGGGCAACCCCGCCGAGGTGCCGGCCGTCCGTGAGGGGCGCGCTGGCGTCCAGGATGTGGGCAGCCAGCTCGTGACGTGGGCGCTGGCCCGGGCCGAGGCGCCGCGGGGTCCGTGGCTGGATCTGTGCGCCGGCCCGGGCGGCAAGGCGGCGCTGCTCGCCGGACTGGCCCGGCAACAGGGATCGCGGCTGCTGGCGTCCGAGTTGCAGCCCCACCGCGCACGCCTGGTTGCCCAGGCCCTACGCGCCTACCCGGAGCCACACCGGCCGGTGGTACTCGCCGCCGACGGCACCCGGCCGGCGTGGCGCCCCGGCATTCTCGCGCGCGTTCTCGCCGACGTGCCGTGCACCGGCCTGGGGGCGCTGCGCCGGCGTCCGGAATCCCGCTGGCGGCGCACGCCGGACGACCTCGCCGCGCTCGTGCCGCTGCAGCGAGCGCTCCTCGGCTCCGCGCTGGACGCCGCCGCGCCCGGCGGTGTGGTGGCCTACGTGACGTGTTCGCCCCATCGGGCCGAGACGAGCGGCGTCGTGGACGCCGTGGTGGCCGCGCGCGACGACGTGACGGTGTCGTCGGCACCCGCGCACCTGCCCGAGATCGAGGACGCCGCGGTCGGCGACTACCTGCAGCTGTGGCCCCACCGGCACGGCACGGACGCGATGTTCCTCGCCCTGCTGCGGAAGAACGGCAACTGAGACACGCCAGAAACCTGATGGTCACATTTTCTGTCTAACGTTTGCTCAACGTTTTCTCAGAAAGGGGCCACCCCCATGCTCGACACCATCATCGGGTGGGTCAACGACGGACTTGGTTGGGTGCTCATCGTCACCCTCCTGCTCGCCGGTGTCCTGTTCACCATTCTCACCAAGGGCGTGCAGTTTCGCCACTTCGGCACCATGTGGCGGACCATCTTCTCCTCGCGCGCCAACCAGGGCCAGGGCATCTCCAGCTTTCAGGCCTTCGCCGTGTCGCTCGCGTCCCGCGTCGGCACCGGCAACATCGTCGGCGTCGCCGTCGCGCTGACCCTCGGCGGCCCGGGCGCCATCTTCTGGATGTGGCTCATGGCCGGTTTCGGCATGGCCACCGCGTTCGTCGAGGCCACCTTGGCCCAGCTCTTCAAGATCCGCCACGGTGAGGATCACACCTTCCGCGGCGGGCCGGCCTACTACATTCAGCGCGGTATGGGCGTCCGTTGGCTCGGTATCGTCTTCGCCCTCGCGCTGATCTTCACCTTCGGATTCGCCTTCAACATGGTGCAGGCCAACACGATCGCGGGCGTGGTGGAGGGCACCTGGGGCATCGCTCCGATCTGGACGGCCATCGTCCTCACCCTGCTGACCGGCGTCATCATCTTCGGTGGCATCAAGTCGGTGGCCCGCGTCACCGAGTTCCTGGCGCCCGCCATGGCGCTGGTCTACGTCCTGCTCGCCGTCGCCGTGCTCGTGACGCGCGCCCCGGACGTCCCCGAGGCGCTGGGCCAGATCTTCGCCGGGGCGTTCGGGCTGGACCAGGCGCTGGCCGGCACGGCAGGCGGCATCCTGGCCGCCATGCTCAACGGCGTGCGTCGCGGCATGTTCTCCAACGAGGCCGGCATGGGTTCGGCGCCCAACGCTGCGGCGACGGCGAATGCGTCCCACCCGGTGCAGCAGGGGCTCATCCAGTCCGCGGGCGTCTTCGTCGACACCCTGGTGGTCTGCACCGCCACGGCGCTGATGATCCTGCTCTCGGCCCCCGACATCTACACCCCGGGTGTTACGCAGCGCGACGTGTCGGCGACGCTGACCCAGACGGCTCTCGCGTCCGAACTCGGGGCGTGGGTGATGCCGATCATGGCGGTGCTGATCTTCGTGTTCGCGTTCAGCTCGGTTCTCGGCAACTACACCTACGCCGAGGTGAACCAGGACTTCATCGGCGGCGGGCGCCTCGGCAACCTGCTCATGCGCACCCTCGTGGTCGTCGCCGTGTTCTGGGGCTCGATCCAAGAGCTGGCCACGGTGTGGTCGTTGGCCGATGTGGCCATGTCGATCATGGCCGTGATCAACCTCACCGCGCTGGCTTTCCTCGGCCGCTACGCGGTCATGGCGTTGAAGGACTTCGACCACCAGCGTGGCGTGGCGCCCATGGAGCGCGCACTGGTCATCCGGCCCGGTAGCCGGCTGGACGCGGCCGTCCCCGGCGACATGTGGCGCGAGACGTCGCCCAGCAAGGTGACCGTCTGAGCGGGACCTATCGGTAGGCTGCTCGGGTGGCCAATCGCATCCACCCGAGCATCCTGAACGCCAACCTCGCCGGCATCGACGGCGAGGTTGCGCGCATCCCGAGCGCCCACGGCATCCACGTGGACGTCATGGACAACCACTTCGTGCCCAACCTGACGCTCGGCCTGCCCGTCGTGGAGTGCCTGCGCGCGAATCACCCGGACGCCTTCCTCGACATCCACCTCATGATCACCGACGCCGACCGGTGGGCCCCGGACTACGCCGAGGCGGGGTGCGAGTCGGTCACCTTTCACGTGGAGGCGTCCCAGGCTCCGATCCGGACGGCCCGCCAGATCCGCTCAGCCGGCGCGCGGGCGTCCCTCGCCCTGCGACCGCAGACGTCGATCGAGCCGTTGGCCGACCTGCTGACCGAGTTCGACATGGTGCTCATCATGACCGTCGATCCGGGGTTCGGCGGGCAGTCGTTCCTGGACAACCAGCTGGGCAAGATCCGGCGCGCGCGCGAGCTGGTGAAGGCCTCTGGTGCCGACATCTGGATCCAGGTGGACGGCGGCGTCACCGAGGACACCATCGAGCGGTGCGTGGACGCCGGCGCCGACGTGTTCGTCGCCGGGTCGGCCGTGTTCCGCGCCGATGATCCGGACGCCATGGTCCGCCGCCTCGCCGAGATTGCGGACGCCCGGTGCGCTGGTCACTGAGCCGGCGGACGGCGTCCGGTGCCGCGTCCCGCCCCCGGCAGCCG
>JAKDIK010000126.1 GCA_030450535.1 Propionibacteriaceae bacterium | reverse complement strand
CATCGACCTCGGATTCTGGTCGTTCAGCCTGGGGGACGCCCGCGTCCGCCTCACACCCGAGATCCCCCTGCCCGAGGGCGCGGATGTCGAGGTGGAGGTCCGTGGCAGCGGCGAGCTCACCGTGGACGGGCCCGCTGGCTCGGTCGTCGCCCGGGCGTCCGGCGGCGACGTCACGCTCGGCCCGTGCGGCGAGGTGGACATCCGCACGACCTCGGGCGACATCAGGACCGAGGACGTCACCGGGGGCACCCTCGCGACGGCGTCGGGGGACATCGGCGTGGAGTGGGTGTCGGGCGAGCTGCAGATCCGGACGGGCTCGGGCGACGTACGGATCGAGCGGGCGAGCGGCTCGCTGGATGCCGCCTCGGGTTCGGGGGATGTCGACGTTGAATTCGTCGATGGCGAGGTCATCACGGTGAAGACGGCGAGCGGTGAGGTGCGGATCGGGCTGCCGCGTGGCGTCCCGATCTGGCAGGACGTGCATACGGTCAGCGGCGACGTGAGCTCCCGTCTGGAGCCGACCGGCCAGCCAGGTGAGGGAGACCGATTCATCACCGTGCGCGTCTCGACGGCGTCCGGCGACGTTGATCTGCACAACGCGTCCTGATGACGGACCTCACCTGGGATGCCATCGCCTCCCACGCCGATCGCCGCTACGCCGCCGCGGGCGGGGCGCTCGGCTGGCCGGGAGACCTGTGTGCTGCATTGACCCGGGCGGCTGAGGCGTGGGAATTGCGGCCGTTGGAGCTGTTCGACTCCGGCGTGGGCCACCCGGTCGTCCGGGTTGCGACGGCGGGCGGGGAGGCCGTCCTCAAGCTGGCCCCCCGCACCGAGCTGGCGGCCCAGGCGCGGGTGATGCAGGCCGACGGCGGACGCGCCTACGCGCGGCTGCTGGCCTGGGACGCCGGCGTCCCCGCGCTGCTGTTGGAGCGCCTGGGCGCGCCACTGCACGAGGTGGTGCCGGACGAGCTGGAACAGGTGCGGGTGCAGGCTCGGCTCCTCAAACGAGCGTGGGAGATTCCGCTCGCGGTGGGTGAACGTGCGGGGTCCAAGGCGGCTGGGCTGGTCGCCATCCTCGATCGGCACGGCCGGCTCGCGATCGAGGCAGGGGTCGTGGCCGCGGCCCGCGCGCTCGCCGCCGCGCTGGCGTCCGGGGAGGGGGCCGAGGTCGTCTGCCACGGGGACGCGCACTCGGGCAACGTGCTGGCGCGAGCCGACGAGACGTTCGCGCTGGTCGATCCTGACGGTTTCGTGGGGGAGCGGGCCTACGACCTGGGCGTGACGATGCGGGGTTTCCTGCCGGCGGTGGCCGAGCGTGGGCCGGGGTGGGTACGGGAGTGCGCCGCCGTGCTCGCCGAGGAGACCGGTCTGGACGCCGACCGGATCTGGGCGTGGGCGTTCGTCGAGCGGGTGACGACGGGGCTGTTCCTGCGGCTGCTGGGATTCGACGACGAGGGAGTCGCGTACCTGCGGTCGGCCGAGCCGCTCGTGGGGGACGCCCGGCTCCTACAGTGAGGGGCATGCACCGCACCGAGCGCATGCACCGCACCGTGTTCTGGGATCTCGGCGGCACACTCGTCGACACCTATCCCGCGCTGGACGCCGCACTCGCGGCGGTGGTTCGGCGGGACGGTCGCGAGGTGTCGCTGAAGGAGGTGTCCCGGCTGACGCGGCGCTCCACGCACGAGGCCATCGCGGCGCTGGCAGGGCGATACGGCATCGCGGAGGCCGAGTTCGAGCGGGCCAACGCCGACCTCAAGGCGGCCTGGGAGCGGACGCCCCCACCCCCAATGCCCGGCGCGACGACCCTGCTGACCGACATCGCGGCGGCGGGGGGGCGTAACCTCGGCGTCACCCCCCGCGCCGGGGCCTCAGCGCCGGCGTTGGTGGCCGGCCTGGGGCGCGGGGGGGACGACCTGATCTCGACCTCGGACGGATACCCCCGCAAGCCGGATCCGACGATGTACCGCGTGCTCCTGGAGCGCCATGGCCTGGACGCCGCCACCTGCCTCGGCGTCGGCGACCGGCCCCTCGACGCGACGGCGTCCCAAGCGGCTGGTATCGACGCGGCCATGCTCGAATCCCCGGAGCTCCCCGTGGACGACGACGCCCGCTACTCGGTGCCGACGCTGGACGCCCTGCGCCCCCTGCTCCGGCTGAGGTAGGGCCTTCTTCGACTGCCGACCGACGTTGGCTTGAAGTGAGCGCGGCTCACTGGAACCATCGGGCCAGCAGACGGGCCCGATGGCTCCGGTGAGTGGGACTCAACACGTGAGTGTGCGTCTCAATGCTGCGAAACCATCGTCAGGACCGCAGTTTTGCAGCATTGAGTCGCACACGGGCCGGCGAACGGCAGCCTGCCATCCCGGGCGCTGGTGGCGTGGTGCGGGAAGCGCCCGCGGGCCGGGGAGGCCCGGCGGGACGCCTCCGTGATGCGGGAAGCGCCCGCGGGACGCCGCGCCCCGCGCCTCAGGCGATGACCTCGGAGACCTCCCGGGCCATCTGGAGTTCCTCGTTCGTCGGCACGACGAGCACCTTGACCGGGGAGTCGTCGGTGGAGATCAGCCGGGCCTCGCCGGAGCGGACGGCGTTGCGCTCGGCGTCCAACCGCACGCCCAGGCCGGCGAGACGCTCGCACACCTTCGCACGAATCACCGCGTCGTTCTCGCCGACGCCGGCGGTGAACGAGAGGGCGTCCACGCCCCCGAGCACCGCCATGTAGGCGCCGATGTAGTGCAGCAGCCGGTGGATGTACACGTCGATTGCGATCTGCGCACGCGCGTCGCCGGCGGCGATCTTGGCCGACACATCGCGGAAGTCGGACGCCCCCGCGAGCCCGATCATGCCGGACTTCTTGTTCAGCAGGTTGTCGATCGCATCGACGCTGAAACCGGCCTCACGGTGCAGGTAGAAGATCAGCCCCGGATCGACGTCGCCCGAACGCGTCCCCATCACGAGACCCTCCAGCGGCGTCAGCCCCATGGACGTGTCGACCGCCACGCCCTTGTCGATGGCCGAGATCGAGGCCCCGTTGCCGAGGTGGCAGACGATCTGCTTGAGCGAGCCGTAGTCGACGCCCAGGGTCTCGGCGGCCTTGTGGGACACGTAGTTGTGCGACGTGCCGTGGAACCCGTAGCGCCGCACCGAGTACTGCTCGGCGATGCCCGTCGGGATCGCATACGTGTACGCCTCGGGAGGCAGCGAGCTGAAGAAAGCCGTGTCGAAGACAGCCACGTGCGGCACGTTCGGCAGCGCCTTGCGGGCGCCCCGGATACCGGCGATGCCCGGCGGATTGTGCAGCGGGGCGAGCGGGGACAGCTCCTCGAGGGTCTCGATGACCGCGTCGTCGATGACGGTCGTCGAGGTGAGCCGGTCGCCGCCGTGGACGGTGCGGTGCCCGACCGCCTTCACGTCCGCCAGCGCCGGCCCGTGTTCCTCGAACATGCGCACCATGGCGGCCAGCGCCACCGTGTGGTTCGGGTAGGCCTCCTCATCGACGAACGTCTCCTCGCCGACGGTGTGCTTGATGCGGCCCAACTCCTGACCGATGCGCTCGATCAGGCCGGTGGCCAGCACCCGCTCGTCGTCGGCGTCAATGACTTGGTACTTGATGGAGCTCGATCCGGCGTTGAGCAGCAGAATGGGCGTGGACACGCGTGGGTTCCTCTCGGGTTCAGCTGTGCTGGGCCTGGATGGCCGTGATGGCGATGGTGTTGACGATGTCGTCGACCAGCGCGCCGCGCGACAGGTCGTTGACCGGCTTGTTCAACCCCTGCAGCACCGGCCCGACGGCCAGCGCGCCGGCCGACCGCTGGACGGCCTTGTAGGTGTTGTTGCCCGTGTTGAGGTCGGGGAAGATGAAGACCGTCGCGCGTCCGGCGACTTCCGAGCCCGGCATCTTCTTCGAGCCGACCGTCATGTCGACGGCCGCGTCGAACTGGATGGGTCCCTCGACCTTCAGCTCCGGCGCCCGTTCCTTCACCAGCTCGGTCGCGGCGCGCACCTTGTCGACGTCGGCGCCCGAGCCCGACTCGCCGGTCGAGTACGACAGCATCGCCACCCGCGGCTCGATGCCGAACGCGACGGCCGTCTCCGCCGAGCTGACCGTGATGTCGGCGAGCTGCTCGGCGGTGGGGTCGGGGTTGACGGCGCAGTCGCCGTAGACGTCCACCCGGTCGGCCATGCACATCAGGAACGACGAGCTGACGACCGACACGCCAGGACGCGTTTTGATGAATTCCAGCGACGGCCGGATCGTGTTCGCCGTCGTGTTCACCGCACCCGACACCATGCCGTCGGCCATGCCGAGGTGCACCATCATCGTGCCGAAGTAGCTCGGGTCGGTCATCTTGGCTCGCGCCTGCTCGATCGTGACGCCCTTCTTCGCGCGCAGCCGGGCGTACTCCTCCGAGAAGCGCTCGACGAGCTCGGGCTCGTCCAGGGACACGATCTCGGCGCCCTCCAGCGAGAAGCCGAGGCTCGAGGCGCGGTTCTTGATGTCGGTCGCGTTGCCCAGCAGCACGATGCCGGCCGTGCCGCGGCGCAGCACGAGGGACGCCGCCTCCAGGATGCGGTCGTCGCCGGATTCCGGCAACACGATCCTCCGCTTGTCCTTGCGGGCCATCTCGGTGAGTTGGTACTCGAACATCAGCGGCGTCCGGATGTTCGACGGCGCCACGTCCATGGCGGCCAGCAGCGCCGCGGCGTCCACGTTCTCATCGAACAGCCGCCGACCCAGCTCGAGCTTGCGCGGCGAGCTCGTCATCGTGCCCTCGAGGTTGAACAAGCGCTCGGCCGTCGTGTACGTGCCGAGGTCGGTGAGCGCGATGGGCAGCTCGTGGTGCACCGTGTCGATCAACGCGCTGATGGTCGGCGGAATGTCGTAGCCGCCCACGAGGATCATGCCGGTGATTTGGGGGAACGCGCCCGACGTGTGCGCCAGCAGGACCCCCGGGATCAGCTCCGAGCGGTCGCCCGGCACGATCACGGTGGACGCCGGCTGCAGCCGGGCCAGCACGTTCGGCAGCGTCATGCCGCACACCAGGACGCTCTGACTCTCGAGCTCGACCTTCTCCGGCTTGCCGTGCAGGATGCGGCCGTCGACGGCGCCCACCTGATCGGCGAAGGACGGCGCGACGAGCAGCGGATGCGCCGGAATCGCGCCCGTGACGAGATCGGGCAGTGCCTCGGCGAGGGCGCTGGCGTAGTCGGGCTCGTCGCCCAGTGGCGTCCGGGTCGCGATGACGGCCATGGCGTTCGCGTGATTGCTGCGCAGCTCGGCGATTGAGCCCTGCGCGAGCTGAACCGTCTGCTCGGGTGTCCGATCGCTCGCCGAGACCGCCAGGGCGACGGGTGCGTTCAGGTTCGCGGCAATGCGGGCGTTGAAGGTCAGCTCGGTGGAGCCCATGACGTCGGTGTAGTCGGAGCCGACGATGACGATGGTGTCGTGGGATTCGGCGAGCTCGCCGTACTTGTGCACGATGGACGCCAGCGCGTCGTCGGCGTTCGCACGGACATCGGCATAGGTGACGCCGACTGCCTCGTCGTAGGAGAGGTCCACCGCGGGTTGGGCGAGCAGCGCCTCCAGGACCTTGTCGCGTCCCTTCGACGTCACCAGCGGCCGGAAGACCGCCACGGATCCGAGGTTGCGGATGAGCGCATCGATGACGCCCAGAGCCACGATCGACTTGCCGGTCAGGCCCTCCGGGGCCACCACGTAGATGCTCCTGGTCACGCGCTCAGGCTATCGCCTTCGCTCGAGGAGCCATGCGATCTGTTCGGCGTGGGGGATGGCGTCGGAGGTCTCGAGGATGACGGGGGCGCCGGCGGTGCGGGCGATCGCGGCGAGGGCGTCCGGGTCGATCTGCCCCTGGCCGAGCATCTCGTGACGGTCGGCGCCGGAGTCGGCGGCGTCGCGGGAGTCGTTGAGGTGCACGAGATCGATGCGGCCCGTGATGGCGCGGAGGTCGTCGACGACGGTGGCGAGGTCGAGGCCACCGGCGTGGGCGTGGCAGGTGTCGAGGCAAAAACCGACGTTCTCGGCTCCGGGCGCGGACTGCACGGCCTCCCACAGTCGGGCGATGCGCTCGAGGTGGCGGGCCATGGCGTTGGTGCCCCCGGCGGTGTTCTCGATGAGAATCGGCACCGTGAGGTCGAGGCCCTCGACCGCCTTGCGCCAGTTGTCGAAGCCCACCTCCGGATCGTCCTTGGCGCCGAGGTGGCCACCATGGACGATGACGCCTCGGGCGCCGATCTCGGTGGCGAGCCTGACCTGCTTGGCGAGGATCTGGCGGCTGGGGATGCGGATCCGGTTGTTGGTGGTGGCGACATTGACGACGTAGGGGGCATGCACGAAGACGCCGATGCCCGCGGCGTCCGCCTCGGCCCGGAAGCCCTCGGCGCCGTCGGGGTGGGGCACGGCGTGACCCTTCCAGGCCTGCGGATCGCCGAGGAACGTCTGGACAATGCCGAACCCGTGCGCCTCGGCCGTGGCGATGGGGTCGGCGCCGAGGTGGGCGCCGAACTCGGGCAGGTCGTGGGGGGCGGTCACGTTTCGAGCCCGCCCAGCACGTCGATGGCCTCGTCGATGTGCTCGATCGGGACGAGGAGGTGGTCGTGGTAGTAGCCGGCGATCACGTTGCAGGAGATGCCGACGCGTGCCAGCGCGGTGGTCACGGCGGCCGTGAGGCCGACGGATTCCAGGGAGGTGTGGACCTGCAGGGTGATCCAGCCAAAGGCGGCGTCGTAGGCGAGGCCGAGTTCGTCGGCGCTCGCCTGGTCGAGAACGAGCGTGGTGCCCTCGTCCTCGGTGATGCGCGCGTGGGCGTCCACGTCGGGGGGCGTGGGGGAGGTGGTGAACACGAACGTCCCGGCGCGCACCCGCTCCTCGTCCAGGCCGGCGGCGTCGGTGACGAGGTCGGCCCGGAGACGAACGTGGGCGCGCAGGTTGTGGGCGCGGGCGGCTGCCTCGGCTCGGTTCCAGACGATGGGCGCGACCGCGAACGCCCACTCCGCGGCCAGTGGCTTGGGGTCGATGGCGAGCCATACGGGGGCCTCGGCGGGGTCCGTCGCGATGCGGGCCAGCACGTTGGCGTCGTGGAGGTCGGTGTGGACCAACCGGGCGGGCGGCGGATCGATGAGCAGCGACGCGATCTCGGAGGCAGCCTGTTGCGTCATGCAGCGGGGGACCTGCGTCGCCCCGGCGGCGAGCTTCGCGCGCCAGCGTTCGGCATGGTGCGGCAGGGTGTCGAACGGGGGGCCGGCCGGCCGGTCGAGGGCTGTGAAGAGGGCGCCGATCTGCTCGCAGGCCTCGAGGATGCCGACGCTGCGGAGATCGCGGTCGGAGTCGAGACGCTCCAGAAGAAGCGCCCAGGATCCCGGGTCGGCGGCCAGCAGCCGGACAGCTCCGCGACCATCCCAGTGCCGCAGCGCGAGGTGTTCCCGGGCCGCTTCGGCGTGGGGCCAGGTGAGCTTGAGGACAGCCGGTTCGCCGCTGGGCTGACACACGGGGATCACGAGGGC
>JAKDIK010000125.1 GCA_030450535.1 Propionibacteriaceae bacterium | reverse complement strand
TGGCTGCTCATGGCCTCGGCGCAGGGCTCGCTCGCGATCGGTGATGTTGGAGCGGCCAACGCCTACGCCGACGCCGCGCGGGCCCGGGCCGTCGAGGGCGCCCTGGCCGGCTCCGACGCGCTGCTGCTCATCGACGCCCACCTGCTGCTGTCGGACTCCCGATGGGTCGCTGGCCTGGAGCAGGACTCCCTCGCCGCCGCCCGTGACGCCGTCGCCGCCGCCCGCGCCCTGGCCGCCCCCACGCTGGAGGCGACACACCGGGTCGGGGAGGCCGCCACGTCCCGGGTGCTGGCGCCCCTGTCCGCCGCGACCGGCGCGCTGGCCGACCGCCTCGCGGCAACCGGCGACCTCAACGGTGCGCTCGCCGAGCGGGGCCGGCTGGCCCGGGAGTTGCGCGCCGCTGCCACGCGTCTCGGTGAGCCGGTCCGGATCGCGCTGGCCCCCGTGCTCGCCGATCTCGCTCACGACCTCCGCCTCATCGGACGCCTCGACGAGGCACTCGAGACCGTCGGCGAGGCGGCGACCCTCGCCGGCGACCTGGCGGCGGCTGAGCCGCAACCGGGGGCACGCTTCGACCTGCAGGCGCTGGCCGTCACCGAACTCGCCATGGTGCTGCTCGCCTCCGACGAGTCTGACGAGGCCGCCGAGGCGCTGGCATCGTTGTCGGATCGCTTCGCCTCACTGAAGCGGCCGGCGGGTCACGAGGCGGCGCTCGCCGGAGCAGTGCTGGCGCGGGCGAACATCGAGGCGCACACCGATCCCGAGGCGTCCGAGCGATCGCTTGGCGAGTTCCACGCGCTGGTCTCCGGGCTGTTGGACGCCACGCCCGCCGGCCGCACGCTGTGGGGCGGGACGCCAGCCGAAGAGGTCGCCCGCGACCGGGCCCGGGGTCGCCTCAGCCGCTCGGCCCTGCCGACGCCCTCCTGGGAGAATCTGTCGGACGCCGACGCCCTCGCCGGCGCCACACGCGCTCTGCCCACAGTTCCGGAGGACGAGCCGATCCTTCCCGAGCCGCGCCCGGCTCCCGCGCCGATCGCGGAGCCGGAGCCGGTCGCGGAACCCATCGCGGAACCCGAACCAGAGCCGATCGCGGAGCCCATCGCGGAACCCGAGCCCGTCCTGGAGCCCCCCGCCGAACCGGAGCCGCAGCCCGAACCGGAGCCAGAGCCGCAGCCCGAACCGGAACCCGAACCGGAGCCGGAGCCGCAGCCCGAACCGGCGCCGGAGCCGGAGCCTGAACCCGAACCGGAACGGGTGCCCGAGCCGGAGCCTGAACCCGAACCGGAACGGGTGCCCGAGCCGGAGCCGGAGCCCGACCCTGCCCCGGAGCCCGCGCCGCACGTGGATCCGGCGTTCGCGGCCGCCCAGCAGGAGGCCGCGCGCTACACCGCAGCGCGCGCCTCGGGGGATCGCCGCGAGTCGCTGCTCGCGGCGACCGCCTGGGTGGAACGACTGCGTCCCCTCGCCGACGCCGACCGGGCCACCTGGGCGCCCCAGCTGGTCGAGGCCCTACGCGCGCTGGGGGACGCGAAGTTCCGCGCCGGCGACTGGTGGGGTTCGCGTCAGCCCAACAAGGAGGCGAAGCAACTCGCCAAGGAGCTGGGCCTGTAGTTCGTGGCGGCGTGGTGCCGGCCGAGCCTGCGGCTCAGGCGGTGAACCCCGGCGGCAGGACGCCGGCCAGCAGCCCGAAGCCGACGCCGACGGTCAGCACGGCCACGGCGGCAACGAGGGCCCGGATCCGGGAGAAGACGCATTCGGCAGACATCGCGACGCCCGTCACGAAGGTGACGAGCACCACATCCGCACCCACCGCGAACGGCACGAGCATCAGCGCCCAGCTGCACCCCACGCAGACCGCAGCGAACCGGGCCCCGACCAACGCTGCCTCGGTCGCGGTATCCACGGCGCCCCGCCACGATGTCACGGCCGCGCGGATCGGCCTCTGGCAGGCGGCGAGGCAGGTCCTCTTGAGCGCGGTGAACTGGTAGACGCCGGCGAGGATCGCGGCAGAGCCACTCAGCACCTGAGGGTGCGCGGTCAGCCAGTCGGAGCGGGCGACGATACCCCGCGCCAGACCCCCGCCCACCATGAGGATGATGCCGGCGCTGACCCAGACCCCGACGAAGGCAGCGCCGCAGGCGACCAAGGGCGCGGCGGCGTGCCCGCGACGGCAGGCCAGCCGGCGGAAGGTGAGCAGCAGCGGCAGCGCGGGCACCGCCATCACCGCCAGCACTGTTGCAACCCAACCGCTCAGCCAGCCCAGGGTCGCGCCCCACTCGCTCTGCCTCACCCCGCCTCGTGCGGCGAGGGCCGTCGCCATCTCGGGTGCGTCGGCGGGTGACGAGGCGGGAAGCCCAGGCAAGCCGGGCACCCGGTCGGGCCCCAGGGCAAGCCAGGCCCAGGCGGCGCCGGCGACCACCACCACCGCCACGACGACCCACCGGGCATCACGTGCCTCGGTCATCGTGACACCGATCGGTGAGGTGTCCGGCTCAGAGTGCTGGTGTTCTGGCTCGAGGACGTGGCGTACCGGGCCCGGGCGCTGGGGGTGATCGACGCTCATGCCGCACAGGAGTTCGCGGCGGCGACCGATGATACGTCAGCACGCGTGCGGCTGGGGTCAGCACGGTCGCTCGACCCTGCCAGCCGTACAGCGGCGGGCTCAGGCCTTCTTCTTCAGGTCCCGTCGCAGCTCGGGCGGCAGCGCGAAGACGAGATTCTCCTCGGTGAGACGCTCCTCGACGGCCATCGGGAACCCGCGGTCGACGAGAAGGTCCAACACACCTTGGACGAGGGCGTCCGGCACAGAGGCCCCCGACGTCACGCCCACCTTCTCGACCCCGTCGAGCCAGGCGAGATCGATCTCGGTGGCATTGTCGACGCGGTAGGCGGCCCGAGCCCCGGCCTCCAGCGCGACCTCGACGAGGCGCACCGAGTTGGACGAGTTGCGCGAGCCGACGACGATGACGAGGTCGGCGTCCGCCGCGATCTGCTTGACCGCCGACTGGCGGTTCTGCGTCGCGTAACAGATGTCATCGGACGGCGGATCGATCAACTGGGGGAACTTCTCCCGCAGCCGGGTCACGGTCTCCCACGTCTCGTCGACGCTGAGCGTCGTCTGCGACAGCCACGAGACCTTTCCGGGATCGTCCACCTCGACGCCTGCGACGTCGTCCGGGTGCTCGACGAGGATCGTGTGCTCGGGCGCCTCGCCCATCGTGCCCTCGACCTCCTCGTGGCCGGAGTGACCGATGAGGAGGATCTGATTGCCCTGACCGGCGAACCGCTTCGCCTCGTGGTGCACCTTGGTGACGAGCGGGCAGGTGGCGTCGATGGTCTTCAACTGCCGTTCGGCGGCCTCGGCGTGGACGGCCGGGCTGACCCCATGCGCGGAGAACACGACCGTGGCGCCCTCGGGGATCTCCGCGATCTCCTCGACGAAGATCGCGCCGCGGGCCTCGAGATCCTCCACGACATGCCGGTTGTGCACGATCTGCTTGCGCACGTACACGGGCGGTCCGTACAGGTCGAGGGCCTGCTCGACGGTGATCACCGCGCGATCCACCCCCGCGCAGTAGCCCCGGGGAGCTGCGACGACAACGCTCTTGGTCATGGCGACGAGTCTACCGACCGCGGTCGCCACGGCCACGCGGGGATCCGCAGCCACCACCCGCCAACCCCACGTATTCCCACCAGTCCCACAGTTGCCGAGTTTTGCATGAAGCTTGAATCATCTTTAGAGTCCGGTAGACTAATAGTCGTGATGGGGAACGCCCCCGACACACTTCCCACGAGGAGAACACCATGAGCTTCTTCAACGACTTCACCCGTTCGCTGGCCATCCTCGGCCTCGCGAGCGCGCCGGCCACCGCCCAGAACGCCGAGATGCTGCGCGACCTGCTCGACGAGACCAACGAGGAGCGCTGAGCCAACCGACTCCGCCGACCCACACCGATCCCTCGTCGGGCGATCGCGTCCGGCGGGATCACCTCGAGGCCCGCATCACATCGCGGTGATGACGGGCTTTCTGCTTGTCCGGGGCCGCTTCTGGCTCGCGCGGGCGTCCCACCCGCTCGCCGTCTGGCCGGACGCCGCCAGCGTCCGTAGCCCCTGCGGGGGACTAATTCGGGAAACCTGCCCGCGGTTGCCTCGAACCGCCGGAATATTTTCGCGTTTCGCAGGGTTGAGGCGTAATATGGACGGTGTCAGTGCACGACTGGCAACGGCCCTGACCGCAACCCGCCGCACGGCTCTACAGGAAGCAGAAGTGACCCACTACGACATCATCATCGCCCGGGGCAAGCACGAGGAACGCACCCAGTTCGCCCGTCGCTGAGCCTCACCGCACGAGAATCACGAGCCCGCACCGGACGCCTCCGGCGGCGGGCTCGTCGCCGTTTCCGGTGGACCGATTCTGTCGGGGACGGGTCGTAGGCTGTCGGCCATGGCCCTGACGAGCTCCCCTGAGCAGCCGCAACCGCTGCGGACGGTCGTCGCCGCGCTGAAGGGCTGGGTCGAGCGCACGGGGCCGGTGTGGGTCGAGGGTCAGGTCATCCAGGTCAAGCGCCGGGCGGGGTACGCCGTCCACTTTCTCACCCTGCGCGACAAGCTGGCCGAGGTCTCGGTGCAGGTGAGCGTCTCCACGGCGGTGTTGGACGCCGCGGGTCCCGTTCCCGAGGGCACGCTCGTGGCGGCCCACGTCCGGGCCACGGTGTTCCCCGGGAGCGGCTCGCTCACGTTCGAGTGCCGTGACCTGCGGCCGTCCGGCGAGGGCCGGCTGCTCGCGCATCTCGAGCAGCGCAAACGTGCGCTGCAGGCCGAGGGCCTCTTCGATCCCGCGTTGAAGAAGCGCCTGCCGTTCCTGCCGAAGGCGATCGGCCTCGTGACCGGCAAGGACTCCGCCGCCGAGCGCGACGTCACCGAGAACGTGTTGCGGCGTTGGCCGGGCGCCCGCATGGTCACACGACACGCCCTGGTCCAGGGCCAGCAGGCGGTGGAGCAGGTGACGGCCGCCCTGCGCGCGCTGGAGCGCTCGGGCGAGGTGGACGTCATCATCATCGCCCGCGGGGGCGGCTCACTGGAGGATCTGCTGCCGTTCTCCGACGAAACCCTCGTCCGCGCCGTCCACGCGTGCTCGGTGCCGGTGGTGAGCGCCATCGGCCATGAGCCGGACGTCCCCATCCTCGACCTGGTGGCGGACGTCCGCGCCTCCACCCCCACCGACGCGGCCAAGCTCGTCGTCCCCGACGCCGCCGAGGAGGCGCGCATCATCGCGACCGGACGCGATCGGCTCCGCGACGCCGTCGCCCGCCGCGTCCGCACCGAGCAGGACCGGCTGGACGCCCTGCGCTCGCGCCCCGTGCTGTCCGACCCGAGCGGGGCAATCACGCTGCAGTCAGAGCGACTGGCGGAGGTGCGGGGACGCCTGCGCCGCGGCGTCGAGCGCGCGCTGGAGCGGGAGGGCGATTTCCTCGCCTCGGCGCTCGCCCGGGTGCGGGCGCTGTCGCCGCGGGCCACGCTGGAGCGCGGCTACGCCATTCTGACCACCGACGACGGCCGCACGGTGGCGTCCATCCACGACGTGGAGCCGGACGAAACCATCGTCGCCCGCCTGCTCGACGGCGACATCGCCGCGGCCGTCATCGACGTGGAACCCCACGAACCCGAACAGGAGAGCCCATGAGCCAGACATCCCCGACCGACGAGAAGTTGACCTACGAGCAGGCCCGCGAGCAGCTCGTGGAGGTGGTGCGTCAGCTCGAATCGGGCCAGGTGCCTCTGAGTGAGTCCATGGCGCTGTGGGAGCGCGGCGAGAAACTCGCCGCCCAGTGCCAGGCGTGGCTCGACGGCGCGAAGGCCAAGATCGACGCCGCGCGGCCGGCGACCGAGGGCTGAGTTGGGGCGCTCCGGGGAGGTGTCGTAGACTCTGCGGGCCAGGTCCCCATCGTCTAGCGGCCTAGGACACCGCCCTTTCAAGGCGGCAGCGCGGGTTCGAATCCCGTTGGGGATGCCGACGGCGAACCCCGGGTCACCCTGATGCGACCAGGGGTTGCTGCGCTCACTGCTCGGGGCGGCTGGACGGCTTCACAGATTCGAGAGTGCCTGGTGTTGAGCCGGTCACACTGCGGGCGCGCCTGAGGGGTACCCCGCCCGTGGCGAGGCCCCCGGGCAAGGCGTCCACGCTGAGAGTGCCCTGCGCCAGATCCGCACCCGTGCAGCGGTCCTGACCAGCATCGATTTCGCCCGGGCCGGGCATCTGGGCTATGCTTTTCAAGCTGCCTTTTCGGGTGGCAGGCCTCACACCGAGGCCCCGTAGCGCAGTTGGTTAGCGCGCCGCCCTGTCACGGCGGAGGTCGCGGGTTCGAGTCCCGTCGGGGTCGCTGCCCATCGGGCATGGCCAGGTAGCTCAGTTGGTACGAGCGTCCGCCTGAAAAGTGGAAGGTCACCGGTTCGACCCCGGTCCTGGCCACCCCACCCAAGGCTCGAACCCCTGTCACGCCCCTCCGGCGGCTCGGGTTCGGGCCTTGTGTGTGCTGGTAGCCCCTTGGTGACCGGAGACGCACCGTGCACTGATCGCCTGGGCGCCAAGCACTGGGCCCGATGGGGTTGCCCGACCCGTTGACCGCGCTGATTCCAGGGGGGTCGTCGGCGCTGAATCGAACCAATGGCCCGGTTGAGTCACCGTGACCCCCTTGGAATCAGCGAGCGGCGCTGGGGACGCCTCGATGTTGTTGCGGTCCCTGCGCCCGCGACCGGACGGCGCCGCGCCTCACAATGGAGCCATGGACACCTTCCGCAAGCAGCGCCGCAGTGCTCCCCCGGGGTTCTTTCGCGTGGAGGCCGCCGGGCTGCGCTGGTTGGACGCCGCGGGCGCCGTCCGCGTGGCCCGGGTGATCGACGTGGGCGACGACTTCCTCGAGATCGAGCGTCTGCCCGAATCGGCGCCCACCACGGAGGACGCCGATGCCTTCGGCCGAAACCTCGCCTCCCTGCACGACGCCGGCGCGTCCGCCTTCGGCGCCCCGCCCGACGGCTGGGACGCCGACGGATACATCGGCGAGGCGCCGCTTCCCCTGCACGCCGAGGAGACGTGGGGCACCTTCTACGCGCAGTACCGCATCGAGCCCTACCTGGCAGACTCCGGCATCGATGCCCGCGGCCTGGCCACCCTCGAGCACCTCTGCGCCGCGCTCGAAACGGGCACCTTCGACGACGACGCTCCCCCGGCGCGCATCCACGGCGACCTGTGGTCGGGGAACGTGTTGTGGACGCCCAGCGGCGTCGGCCTCATTGATCCGGCAGCCCACGGTGGCCACCGCATCACCGACCTCGCCATGCTGGCCCTGTTCTCTACGCCGCACCTGGCGCGCATCCACGCCGCCTACGCCGAGGCGTCCGCCCCCCTTCCCGATCACTGGCGTGACCTCATCGACCTGCACCAGGTGCACCCGCTGCTGGTCCACGCAGTGCTGTTCGGCGGGAGTTACCGCAGCCAAGCCGTCGCAGCGGCTGGTCGCGCCCTCGCCCTGGCGAGCTGAAC